>NZ_JBYSXD010000008.1:0-121682 GCF_058781865.1 Arthrobacter sp. FW306-1B-F12A | reverse complement strand
TCGCACTCACCTATCGCGGCGGAGCCGTTCTCCGGGCAGTCAGCATCTGGCTAGCCGCTTTAGGAGACACGCCCTAGGGGTATTTCTGCCCCCAGGCCGGCCAGGAATCCGGTGGAGCGCAACTGTTCCGAGATTGCTGAACTAGCGGAATCGCCGCTGCTGTCATTGCGGGCGGCTGAAATTTCGTCGTCTGTGGGCATGTTCTCACTCCTGGCTTCGCAAGGCTGGCTGTTGTTGATGATCGGATGCCGCGGCTGGAAACCGGCGATTGGAATCTGACGGTCATAACAGCGGCTAGTGGCGGAAACGGTTCGGCGGGACGGTCCCCAACTGTGTGAGGGGACCGCCCCGCCTGGGACACGAAAATGTCCGACTAATCGTTCTGCGGGAACCCGAGGTTCAGCCCGCCGTGGCTGGGGTCCAGCCAGCGGGTGGTGACGGCCTTGCCGCGCGTGAAGAAGCCCACGCCTTCGGTGCCGTGGGCATGCGTGTCGCCGAAGAGCGAATTCTTCCAGCCGCCGAAGGAGTAGTAGGCCATGGGCACCGGAACGGGAACGTTGATTCCCACCATGCCCACTTCGACTTCGTTTTCGAAACGACGGGCCGCGCCGCCGTCGTTGGTGAAGATCGCGGTGCCGTTGCCGTAGGGATTGGCGTTGATCGTGGCGAGGGCCGCGTCGTAGGAGTCGACGCGGACCACCGAGAGGACGGGGCCGAAGATTTCGTCCTGGTAGATGGACATGTCCGTGGTGACGTTGTCGAAGAGGGTGGGGCCGAGGAAGAAGCCTTTCCCTTCCGCGTCCGGTGCGATGGTGCGGCCGTCGACGACGAGCGTGGCACCTGCGGCCGCGCCGGCGTCCACGTAGCCGGCCACCTTGTCCCGGTGCACGGCGGTGACGAGCGGGCCCATGTCGCAGCCGCGCAGGCCGTCGCCGGTGCGCAGGGAGCGGGCGCGGCTGGCGATCTTGGCCACCAGTTCGTCGGCGATGTCCCCGACGGCGAGCAGGGCTGAGACGGCCATGCAGCGTTCGCCCGCGGAACCGAACCCGGCGTTGATGGCGGCGTCGGCAGCCAGGTCGAGATCGGCGTCGGGCAGCACGATCATGTGGTTCTTCGCCCCGCCCAGTGCCTGCACGCGCTTGCCGTTGGCTGTGGCGGTCTCGTAGACATACTTGGCGATCGGGGTGGAACCCACGAAGGACACGGCCTTCACGTCCGGGTGCGTCAGCAGCGCGTCCACTGCAACCTTGTCACCGTGGAGGACGTTGAAGACGCCGTCCGGCAGCCCGGCTTCCTTCCACAGCTCAGCCACCCAGTTCAACGCGGTCGGGTCCTTCTCGCTGGGCTTGATCACGACGGTGTTGCCGGCAGCGATGGCGATGGGGAAGAACCACATCGGCACCATGGCCGGGAAATTGAAGGGACTGATAACCGCCACCGGGCCCAGTGGCTGCCGGATGGAATGGATGTCGACCTTCGTGGAGGCGTTCTCCGTGTAGCTGCCCTTGAGCAGGTGCGGGATCCCACAGGCGAACTCAACCACCTCCTGGCCGCGGGTAACCTCGCCGAGGGCGTCGTCCAGGACCTTGCCGTGCTCGGAGGTGATGATCGCGGCGAGCTCACTCTTGCGGGCGTTCAGCAGCTCACGGAACGCGAACAGCACCTGCGTGCGCTTTGTCAGCGAGGTATCCCGCCATGCCGGGAAGGCAGCCTTGGCGGCGGCGACGGCGGCATTTGCTTCGGCCAACGTTGCCAGTACCACCTGTCCGGTGACCTTTCCTGTGGCCGGGTTGGTCACAGGAGCGGTCAAGTCCCCGGCCGGGACATACCCACCGCCGATCCAGTGCTCAATAGTCTTCAAAATGCTCCTTCGATGGTGAACGCGACGTCGACGCCTTATTTCCGGCAAGTCGATGCTCGTCAACGCTAGCTCCGGGCGAGCTATCACGCCAACAGTTTGTTTTGATGCGAGCCATCGAATTCTTAGAACGCTCCTCCCGGCCCAGCGTTCTTGCTGAGAGATAGCTCCTATCAGAACAAACTGTTGGATAGATGTGATCTCGGCCACTAGCGTTTTACGAAAGCTTCAGGCGACCGCAGGCCTGTCGCACCTAGGGAGGGTTTTTACTTGGAATTTAGGACTCGTTTGACAGAGGCACTGGACATCAAATACCCCATCGTCTTGGCACCCATGGACTACGTTTCGGATGCATCCCTCGCCGCGGCGGTATCCGGGGCAGGAGGACTTGGACTAATCGGTGGCGGCTACGGGGATCGTGAGTGGTTGATTGAGCAGTTTGATCGGGTTGAACCGGGAAGCGTCGGGTGCGGATTCATCACGTGGGCACTGGGCAAGCAGCCGGAGCTTCTCGACATAGCCTTGGAGCGGGGAGCCAAGGCGATTTTCCTCTCCTTCGGAGACCCATCGCCCTATGTCGAGAAGGTCCGCGACGCCGGCGTCCCCCTGATCTGCCAGGTACACAACGTTGAGCAGGCCCGAAGAGCGTTGGATTTGGGAGCAGATGCGCTCTCGGCACAGGGCGCGGAGGCCGGCGGCCACGGTTTGGGAACCCGGTCGACGTTCACCTTGGTGCCCGAGGTGGCTGACTTGGTCCGTTCCATCTCACCAAGTACGCTGCTGCTTGCCGCGGGCGGTGTTGGCGATGGGCGCGGTCTGGCAGCGGCTTTGGCCCTGGGGGCCGACGGGGCATTGGTTGGCACACGCTTCTACGCGACCAACGAAGCCGCAATCTCCCGCCAAGCCCACGCCACGGCGCTCAAGGCCAGCGGAGACGACACCGTCCGGTCCTCCGTGTACGACATTGTTCGTCAGAAGGCCTGGCCAAAGGAGTATAGCGGCCGGGTCCTGCGCAACGACTTCGTGAGCCGTTGGCATGGGCATGAGCCGTCACTCGCTGCGACTCTGGGCGGTGCCCAGGAAGAGTTCAAGTCTGCTGTCGACAACCAGGACTACACGATCGCGAACCTGATCGTGGGCGAGGTAGTCGGTCAAATCAACCGAATTCTGCCGGCGGCACAGGTGGTCGAGCAGATGATCAAGGAGGCAGGAACGCGTCTTACGGCTTGAAAGGCACGCTTTACGGCTCACAAATCCAAAATTTAGGACCAATGTGAAACAGACTCCACAAGCGCCCGGCCAAGCCGTGGCTGCCCCCGGCACCCTGCGCAAGATCATCATCGCATCCAGTGTCGGAACCCTGATTGAGTGGTACGACTTCTACATTTATGGCAGCCTCGCGGTCGTCTTCTCGGGAATGTTCTTCCCCGGGGGCAACCCTCTGGCCGCCCTCCTCATCAGCATCGCCGCCTTTGGTACAGGCTTCGTCGTACGACCGATCGGAGCACTCATCTTCGGTCGCATGGGGGACCGGATCGGCCGCAAGAAAACCTTCCTCACAACGCTGATCCTGATGGGTGGGGCAACCAGCGCGATCGGACTGCTGCCCAGCTTCACGTCCATCGGCCTGGTCGCACCGATCCTGCTCGTGCTGCTCCGCCTGGTTCAAGGCCTCGCCATCGGCGGAGAGTACGGGGGCGCGGCCATCTACATCGCCGAGCATTCACCGGATAACAAGCGCGGCGCCTACACGAGCATCCTTCAAACCACGGCGACCGTGGGACTGCTGCTCTCCATCACCGTGATAGTCCTGTGCAGGCTAGCGATGGGCGAGGAAGCATTCAATGCCTGGGGCTGGCGAATACCTTTCCTGCTCTCGGCCGTGCTGGTCATCTTCTCCTTGAAGGTACGCCTGAAGATGCACGAGTCGCCCGTATTTTCGGAGATGCGCGAATCGGGGCGACTGTCCAAGTCCCCGATCCGGGACACAGTTGGAAACCGCCGCACCATGCTTCTCCTGACGGCCGCTCTCTTCGGGGTGACGGCCGGCTTGGGGGTGGCCTGGTACACCAGCCAGTTCTACACCCTCTATTTCCTGCAAACCGTCTTGAAAGTGGATTTCCTGACAGCGAACATCAGCGTCGGCGTTGCGCTGGTGCTCGGCACCCCGTTCTTCATTATTTTCGGACGGCTCTCGGACCGCTTCGGGCGCTCTCGCCTCATTCTCGGGGGACTGGCCCTGTCTGCACTCGGCTATGTGCCGTTGTTCTCCTGGATTCAATCAGCCGCACAGGCCCGGGACTCCGTGCAGATCGTGGCAGCGATAACCATCCAGATCATCTTCGTGGCCATGGTCTACGGACCTACGGCAGCCTTCCTGGTCGAAATATTCCCCGCACAGATCCGCTACACCGGAGTGTCATTGGCCTACCACCTGGGCACCGGCGTCTTCGGGGGCTTCACCCCGCTGATCGCCCTCAGCGCATCGTCAGCCCAAGGCGGCCAGCTGGCCGGACTTGTTTACCCCATAGTCATCACAACGTTGAGCTTCATCGTCTTCTTCATCGTCCTGCGCAAGGGGGCCCACAGTGTAGTGGCCCAGCGCGCGGGTCAGCGTTTCGACGCACACCGCACCGAGGCCAACCCAACGGTAGGCGTTTCGGATTCAATCCGTTAGCAGAACGTGAACAGGAAAGGAGGGAACTGTGCCCCTTGTCCGGATTGACCTGATCGAACACAGAACCCCGGAGCAGGTTAGAGAAGTGGCCGACGCGGTACATGAAGCCATAGTGGACGTGCTTGGCATACCCGAAAGGGACCGGTTCCAGATCCTCACCAGTCACGCGTCCGCCGAAGTTATCGCCCTGGACGCCGGGTTGGGCTTCGAACGATCCCACCAGCTGGTCATGATCCACATTTTCACCCAGGAAGGCAGATCACCCGAGGTGAAACAACAGCTGTTTGCCCTCCTGGCCGAAAAACTGGGCGCACAGGGCGTCCCGGCTGCAGACGTTTTCGTCGGCATCACCGAGAACAGTCCCGCCGACTGGTCCTTCGGGTTCGGCCGGGCACAGTACCTCACCGGAGAACTTTCGGTTCCGAGCTCCTAATGCCAGCTAATGGGCGGAGCAGCTGCTGTCGGCTGCTCCGCCCATTAGCCATTGCCGGGGAAGATGGCAGATGATGGAAGAATCAATTTGGGAGATGACATGGAAACAACCGATCTGCAGTACTTCCTGGCGGTTGCCAGGGCCAAAGGAATGACGCGGGCCTCCGAAGAACTGCATACCGTGCAGTCGAATATCAGTTCGCGCATCCGAGCCCTCGAAAACGAAGTCGGAGTGCCCCTGTTTCTGCGGCATGCCCGTGGGGTGACCCTCACCAGCGCAGGAGAGAAGTTCCTCCCGTACGCGGAGCGCGTCGTGCAACTGATGAGGGAAGGGATTGACCTCATCGGTGACGTGGAGGACCCTCGCGGTCGATTGGCCGTCGGCTCAATGGAAACGACCGCTGGCTGGAGGCTTCCGGGCCTACTGGCTGCGTACACCTTCGACTGCCCGCAAGTTGACCTGCTCCTGGAGACAGGGCCGACGGATGACCTGGTCCAGGGTGTAGTCGACCACCGCTTGGACGGTGCCTTCGTTTCGGGGCCCGTAACTCATCCGGATATTGAGGGAGAAACGGTATTTCGCGAAGAACTTGTCGTAGTTTCATCTCGGCACGAGACTGACCTGGACAAGGCCCTGGTCAATGGACAGAAAGTTCTGGTGTTCCGTTCGGGCTGCTCATACCGGGGACGCCTTTTAGCACTCATGGCTTCGCGCGGGATCAATGCTCCGGCGGTCATGGAATTCGGAACTCTCGAGGGCATCCTTGGGTGTGTTGCCGCAGGAATGGGTGTGACATTGCTGCCGCGCAGCGTTGTGTCTGAATGGTCTTCGCATGATCAAGTGACGATGCACCCCCTTGCCGAGGATTTTGCCTTGGCCGAGACGCTGTTCGTACGCAGGACCGACGCAACGGTATCCCCGGCTATGGCGCGGTTCCTCAAACAGCTCCAGGTGATGGACCGGTCAGCCTAATTGGAGGCCGCGAGTCTGAAGCCTCCTCCAGACGATGAGAATCCTGCCATGCCGGTCAAGGTCATGCGCAAGTTCGACTGCTAATGAGGCGGGAAAGCAAGCGATCCAGTGCTTCTGCTTGCCTGGCCTGAGGAAGTTCCTCACAACTATTTCGCGTAAAGCGCGCACAGGAAAGGTATGGATTTTGAAGACGCTAATTGAGTATCCCATCACAGTAACGGCAAACAGCCGGAGTGAACTGGAACAGAAACTCGACGAAGTAGTGGCTGCCGCCGAGAGCGGGTCCATTGCCCAAGGTCGAAAGGAGGGTGTCTTGGTCACGAGGCACGATCATAACGTTTTCATGGTCTCTTTGAGCAGTACGGTTCCGTTCGGAACGACCTTCGAGCGCGATGACTGGAGAGGCTCCCGCGAGGTTGTACGGGGCTAAAAGCCGCCATTGCAGATACCGCCAGTCTGTCTCTGACTTCGATAGTTATCGAGGCGAACTTCCGCACGACTGGGTTTGGTAATGTCGATCTCGGCCCGCTTAAGGTGCGGAGAGTTGTCATTGCTGCGCGGCAGGGGCAGTTGCCCCAGCGTTCCTCTCGGACGCACTGATCCCTCGGTGGCCCAGCGCACTGACAGGTGCTATTAGAACCAAGGCAGACTTCCTGTGCCTCTGATCGATGAGACGACACGTCGAGGTCGTTGAGGATGCAAGGAATTCCTCGACCACTACAGGGTAGTTACTCCGCAGGCCTTGACCATACTGGCTCTTCGCGGTTGGCGGGGAATTGATTCCGTGCCGGTGGGATGAGTGTGTCCAACCATTCAACTCGGAATAGGACCACGAGCCTACCGGGGTTGCGGTCGGCGCTGCCACCAGTATCTTCAACCTGCCCGACTACCGTGTCATCCCCACCAGCCACCGGGCGCCCCATGTTTGGGTAGTCGCGTCACAGCGGAAGGAACGCCGCTTCCCGCGGATCCGGGACATTCCCATTGCCGGTCCTGTGGATGCCCTCTGATCCAAATACCGCTGGTCCTGCGAAGAACCGGCGTGCGAGAGCCTCTTGTTCTTTGAGTCCACCGTCCAGGTCCCGCCGTGTGCCCGTTCGACCGGCCGGCCCCGTGACCAGCTCGTGGATGCGCTCATCCGTTCAGCCCGGGCCGTCTCGGAGACTCAGCTGAGCCCGAGAATGCCGGGTATCGACGAGCACCGGTTCCGCTCCGTGCGCTACTACCAGGACCGCGAATCGAAGGTCTGGATGCGGTTCGAGCCGCGCATGACGACGACCGAGGATCTGGACACCGGCCTGGTGCTGGGCGTCGTGGACGGCCGGGACCACACTGACGTCGGGGAGTGGCTCTTCGCCCGGCCTCTGACATGGCGGCTGGCCGTTCAGGTCGTAGCGAACGACCCTCCGTGACACGGCAGAACCTCTCCCACCAGGTCAAGGGCTGCCACCGCCGTCGATCCAGCTGGCACACTTCAGGCCATCTGGAAGGTCAAGGAACAGGTTCGGGCCCTGCCGCGCACCATTAGGAAGATTAAACGCGCCGCCCGCGGTTACAGCGACCCCGCCAACTACAAATCGATTATTCTCTTGGGAATCGCCGTCCCGACGGGGGCATGACCCTCACACTGGGAATCCCTCACGAAACCACCACGAGCGACCATACTCGTGGACTAAATTGAGCATTCGCGGGCTGCGAGCTCGTCCGGTCGTTGGACCGGACGGGCTCGCGAGCGCTTACTCGCGTAGCTGTGAGGCGGCGTCGATGGTTCGGTGTGCTCAGTCTGCGACTGTGCTCGGGCCGCGAACATCGACATTCCGGCTGGGTGCGAGGTCGCCCCGATAAGGCGATTTGAGCTTTGCCATCGCAGCGAGACCCGAAATGGGCGACGTGGATGTCTAGCGCCGCTCCTGACGGTCGGCGATCTTCAAGCCGACAAAGACTGGCGGCACGAGTGAGTTCGACGGACGGCCTGTAATGGTAGACCGCCATTTGATCCGGAGGGCTGTTAGGCGAGTCGAGACTAGTCTCGACGTCTTCGTAGCCGGAGGTTGCGAAGACAAATGCCGAGGAGGTGGCTTAGCGATAACTGGTGCAGGGGTATCAGTTATTCCTCCTGTTCGGCTTCCAACTGTTGCATCGTGGCCCCGCCGGCCATCAGATCTATGACTTCGGCGGCTTCTTTCTCGCCTCGTGCGAAGGAGGCAACGAGTTTTCCGTGGGCGATGACCGCGAAGTGGTCGCCAACCCGGAGCGCGTGGTGGGCTTGGTGGGTGATCAGGACCACCCCGACGCCTCGGTTCCGGGCGTTCTCGACGGCGCGCAGGACTGTCTCGGATTCGCGGACGCCGAGGGCCGAGGTCGGTTCGTCGAGGATGAGGACGTTGGCGCCGAAGTGCATGG
Source organism: Arthrobacter sp. FW306-1B-F12A (assembly GCF_058781865.1). Lineage (NCBI taxonomy): Bacteria > Bacillati > Actinomycetota > Actinomycetes > Micrococcales > Micrococcaceae > Arthrobacter > Arthrobacter sp. FW306-1B-F12A. Next base: position 113,339 of record NZ_JBYSXD010000008.1, on the reverse strand, counting down.
CGCGCGCGATGACCAGTGCCTGGCGTTCGCCTCCTGACATGGTGCCCACGAGCTGGTTGGCGTCAGCGACCCTGCGGATTCCGAGGCCGGAGATCTCTTTCAGCGCTACCTCGGCTGCCTTGGCCGAGTCGATGCGGCGAAAGGGGCCCCAGCCCTTCGTCGGCTCAGAGCCCAGGAAGAAATTGCGGGCCACGCTCATTAGCGGGATGGTCCCTGCGCCTTGGTGGACAGTGGCGATGCCGCGGGAGAGGGCGTCGCGGGGGCTCTCGAGATGCACGGATTCGCCGTTCATGAGCATTTCGCCTTCGGTGGGCGGGTGCACGCCAGAGAGGATTTTGATGAGGGTGGACTTGCCTGCACCGTTGTGGCCGAGGATGCACAGAACCTTCCCTCGTTCGACGGTGAGGGATACGTCGGCGACAGCGGTGACGCCGGTAAATCGTTTCGTCACGTCGCGTAGTTCGATGAGTGGCTTCTCTGCAGCCACGGGGCCTTGGCGCCCGTCTAGTGTCTGTGTCATTTGTGTCACCTGCTTGTCAGTGCCAGTTTGCGGAAATAGTTGTTGGCGATAACCGCGACGAGCAGCAGCGCCCCGAGGAACAGCTCCGCGTAGTCGGTATTCCATCCGGTGTAGAAGATGCCGATGTTGACCACGCCGTAGGTTGCCACGCCGAGAAACACGCCAATCATCGATCCATAGCCGCCTTGAAGGAGGACCCCGCCGATGACTGCTGCGATCACAGCGTCGAAGACGAAGGAGCGTCCTCTGGTCACATCCCCGCCGTTGAAAGCGATGGTCTGCATGACGCCGATGAGGGCTGCACCGAACGATGTAGCCATAAACAGGGTGATCTTTATCCGGGTGACGGGGACGCCAGCTTCGCGGGCGATGTCCAAGGATCCTCCTGTTGCATAAATCCAGTTTCCAAAACGCGTGCGAGTGAGGACCCAAGCGGCGAGCAAGGTGATGGCAACCCACCACACGAGGGTCGACTGGAACTGCCCTACCTTCGAGCCAAACACGGCCTGAGTGCTTGGCTCGGCGACGATCGACACGGCCGTCGTTCCGGCAAGAGCGCGGGCAAAACCCAGTGCCGCACCTGCCACAACGAGCTGGCTGCCCAGAGTCACGATGAACGACGGCAATTTGGTCTTGGTCACGACGAATCCGTTCACGAATCCGACGACGAGGCTGAAAGCGAGTGCAAGGGCGATGGAGACCCATTGGGACAGACCGAAAGTGCCACTTCCGATGGCTACAATCATCGATGCCGCGCCCACCGTGGAGCCGATTGAGAGGTCGAACTCTCCCGCTATGAGCAGTAGCGCAACCGGCGTCGCGACGATTCCAAGTTCAGCGGCGGTATCGAGCCAGCTCGCAGTGCCATCGAAGGTCACGAATCCCGAGCTCGACGCGGTGATCATGAAGAAGGCGTATACGGCGAGAGCACCGACGAGGGCGCCGAATTCGGGGCGACGCAGAGTGCGTCCCAAAACGGACCCGCGCTTGGGGATGTCGGGGTCGCCGCCCGGTTGCGCGGTCGGCCGCGTTAACCGGGCGGGTACGGAGGATTGGAGGGACATGGTGAAAACCTCTCAAGAATTGGGTTGCGGGATTGGGCGTGCCTTCGGCCGCTGCGGGTTCCGAAGGCACGCCGTTGGGGACGGGTTGCGGGAGGGTTTAGGAGGCTCCGCGGACGCCCTTGCTCTGCTCGTTGATCTTCAGTACGTTGTCGACATTTGCCTTCGTGACTACGTTGGGGCCGGTGACGACTTCGCCTGCCGGCATGACGCCGAACCGCACGTACTGGGCGGCCATGAGCACGGGGTAGTACCCCTGGAGGTACGGCTGGGAGTCGAGAGCGAACGCGATGTCCCCGGTCTGGATATCCTTCAGTACTTGAGTCGACAGGTCGCCGGTACCGATGGCGAGCTTCTTTCCGGTGTTCGCGGCGGCCTGCTTGGCGTTCTCTGCCACCGAGCTTCCAAAGACGAACACGCCTTCAATGCTTGGGTCAGCTTTGAGCGCTCCTTGGATATCCTGGGTCACCTTTGTGGGATTTGTGGTGTCGGAGTACGGGATGGAGATCGTTGAAGAGGATCCGCCGTCTTTTTTCATTCCGTCGGTTAGGCCCTGACAGGCCTGCTCTAGGAAAGGATTCCCTGGGACCGGGTTGACGCACAGTACCTTGCTGATGTGCTTCGCCGACATCTGGGAGGCAGCTTCGACGCCCACAGGTCCAGGCTCGAGACCGACATACGACTTTGCCCCGAGGTCCTTCCATACGTCATTGCCCGTGTTCTGGAGGATGACAGGGATCCCCGCGGCCGTTGCTTGCTTGATCACTGCGTTCTCGGCGTCGGGGAAGAAGTCTGCGAGGACCAAGGCGTCAGGCTTCTTGTTGATGGCGTCCTGCACGAGGCGGGCCAAGGTTGGGCCGGATCCTTCTCTGGATGAAGACGGGCTTAGATATTGCGCCGTGACACCTGCCTGTTTGGCGGCATCGTCAGTTCCACGCTTGATGGCACCGAAGTACGGGTCGTCAAGAGGGCCCGAGACGACGATGATGGAGACGTTTCGATCCGTACCCGGGGTGCTGCCCGTGTTGCTGGCGCTGTTTGAGTTGCCGTTCGAACAGCCTGCTGCGGTCATCGCAATGACGCTCGCGAGCGACGCGACAGCGATAATGCGGCGGGATCTGCAAAGTGGGAACACAAGAACTCCTTTGTTGTAGGGATTGGCCGAGTCACATACCGGCGCTTTTCCCGAAGCTGACAACAAATGACGTTACGCAGATCACATTCGGCATAGAAATGCCTATATTCAGGCATCAATGTGTGGCAGACATAGACGAGTTCGCCGAAGATTTTGGATCATGGCGAGGTGAGGACTGGCGAGCATTGACTCGGGGAACTGACGTTGGATGGGCGCGCTTCGCAAGGCCCAGTCGGAAGCCAAACCATTCTGGGCTGCGGACCCTATTTGCCCTCCAACGCCCCCACGTTCAGGCCAATTGAGACAAACTTTCGCACCAGTGCGTTCCGCCTTCGGGGCTGATAGGCAAGCCACACCGGAACCGCAGGGGCGTCCACAAGTGGAATGAAAATCAGGTCAGGATGTTGCGTGGAGCGCGCTGCCGATCGCGGGAGCGCCCCTAAGCCGCGACCAGCAGCTACAAGGTGCAACCATTCGTCAAAGTTTTCGCAGGGCACGATGCAGCCAGGCCTCGTCTCTGGCGGCCATAGTTCGGGCTGCGTCGTTCCATTGACGGTGTTGATAACCAAGGGGTGATCGGCGAGTTCCTGCCAGCTCAGAGTCCGTCTACCGGCGAGTTCCGAACTGGATGACACCACAGCTACTCGTTCCTCGTCAAAGAGCAGGGCATGCTCCAAGTCGGCGGATTTGAGCATGGTTCGGGTCACCGCCACGTCGAGTTCGCCCCGCTCCAGGTGCGGCTCGACGTCGTCACGGCGCAGGAGCCTTGTCGCTACCCCGGTTGCCCTCTCGAATTCGCTGATCGTGTGAGTTGCCCACGGGGCCGGCAACACCCATTGGAAGCCGATTCGAAGCTCCTGCCGACCTTGTATGGATAGAACGGCGCGATCGAGTTCGGCCACGATTGAGAGTACCTTGTCGTAGAATTCCGAGCCCGCAGCGGTCAATTCAACTGATCTTGAAGTGCGCGTCAGAAGCTGGATGCCCAACGCGACCTCGAGTTGCTGGACGGCCCTCGTCAGTGCGGGTTGGGTAATCAGGAGGTCGCGGCTTGCGGCGGTGTACGAATGGACTTTGGCGACGGCGACGAATGCCCGAAGGTGACGAAGTTCGTAATCCATGGGTCGTGCTCTCCCGGCTCATCGTGCAAACGCGCCGTAAACCGACGGCGGACTGTCGTTCAAGGAGACAAGCGCGTCTTGATCAACTGATGCAGTGGGCTTCGTCTCCGGAACAACGTGCGGGCAGCCAGGGATACACCCCGTTGCGGACATCGAGTGTTCCATCCATTTCCATACCTGGTGTCCTGCCTTTAGGCGGCCGTGGTATGTCCCGATTGCCATGCAGCGAGGTTGCGGTGCTGTTTCCCAGTCTTGATACTGGGCGCTATACAGCGCGGAGTCGCCTACATACTGAATGCTCAGGTTTGTGACCGTTTGCCGCATAGGAGTGGCGCCGTGTCCGAACCAGGAAATAAGTTGCACCGGGGTTGGTGAAGAAATGGAACATTCGGGGCATCCCTCCAAACTGACGTCGACCAAGCCGGTCATCTCGTGGAGGTATTGGGTGTTCCGTGTGCAGATTGCATGACTGAACGCCGCCAAGAGATTTTCCAGGTAGTGGCGGAGCACCGGCAGTGGATTCGTGAATTCCATGTCGCTGGTCGCGGCGGCCATAATCTGGTCTCCGACGTCCTTGGAGGGAGTGTCAGCAGTCACTGGTTGCACCTGTGTTTCCTACATCTGATTCCCGTCGTGGCCACGGCCTCCTGGTTCTCGAATTCCCGAGCCCAGCGCCGAAGCGGCGCCTGAAGGGCGACCCTAGCGGAGCCCACCCGCTTCGACGCTTGCTTGGGGCTAAGATTCGTCGAGCTGGCTCAGATGGCAGCTACCACTCCGCCCGCCTGCCCTCGGTCAGCCAACAAACCGGTGTTGGCGAGAATCAGTGCCCTGGTCGTTGCAGTCTGCCACGCACGAGCGGAAGGCAACAGCCGTGTCATCGATGGCGACATGTGCACATGGCCATGCCCGAGATACAGTTCAGCCTTAACACCGGCGGCCAGGAGCCGCCGGGCATAAAGTTCCCCGTCCGGGCGCAGGACGTCGTACTCCGCCACGGCGATATAAGCCGGAGGCAACCCGCTCAGGTCCGCGGCCAGGAGCGGTGAGGCCAGAGTGTCGCGTGCGGCCTCCTCCGCGCTGACATAGGTGGCACAAAATGTGCGGACATCCGACATGGACAACGGCAGATCGTCGCCTTCTTCCCGGGGAACACCGTGCGTCAGGTCAAGAACAGGGACTTCGAGGATCTGATAGCCCACCTCCGTGCGTTCATCGTCGCGCAACGCGAGCGTTGCTGCCGCCGCAATATTGGCCCCCGAAGACTGGCCTCCAACGGTAATTGCTCCTGGAAGCGCGCCAAGTGCTTCGCTGTTTCCGATGACCCAGTCGATGGTGGCGAGCAGATCGTGAACTGCTGCAGGATAGGGGTGTTCCGGGGCTTTTCGATAGTCCACGGACACCACGATGCAATCGGCGTTCACGCACCGGTAGCGGCTTACCGTCTCCGAATCGCGGGAGAACGCGCTGCCGATGGTCCAACCACCGCCGTGGACAAACAGATGGACGGGATGCGGCCCCTCGGACGCCGGCCAATAACAGATGATGTTGAAGGTTTGACTGCCGGTACCGATCTCAATCACCTGCCGTTTGGCCACGGAAGGCGCAGGAAGTGTGAACTGATCAAAGCCTTCGTCATTTGCCCTGTTGGATGCCTCTCTGAACTGGAGGGGGTTGTCGATCGTGGGCGGGAGGTGTGTCCAGGATGACCGAAATGGGTTTAGCGCAGGATCGATTGGCAAGGTACGTCCTTCCGTTTCGTTTATGTGTGAGGGCAGACGCTTAGCGGACGCTGCGGACCGGCAGAATGGCGGTGCCACCCACGATCGCCACCGCACCGGCTACAAGAAACAGCACCGAGTAAGAGCCGCCGCTGAGAATCAGGATGAAGGGTGCGATCGCCGGGGCGACGGCGTTGGCGAGCGTGCTGGACATGTTGAACACGGCCATGTCCTTACCTGCGTTCGCCTTGTCCGGGAGAACATCGGTGACAAGTGCAAGGTCAACGGCGAGGAATGCGCCATAGCCAATGCCGGCGATGCCCATGGCGAAGAGGAATCCGTTGAAGCCGGACACCAGGGAGGCGATGATCAGGGCGATCCCGTAAATAGCCGCGGAGGTGAGGACAAAGGCTTTCCGGCGGCGGAGGAAGTCGGACAGCTTGCCGCCCACCATGCTGGTGACAATCGTCGTCGTCGACAAGGCGAGGGTGGCGAAGAAGATCTGCTGGGGAACTTCCTCGGGTCGGGAGCCGAGGTGATTGAGCAAATAGAACGCCTGGTACGTCGTGAGGAAGCCGAACGCGATGACGAAGAGCAAGCGGCTGAACCATGCCCATGCGAAATCTGGGTGCCGACGGGGACTTACCCAAAATGATGAGGCGATTTCCCGTACTGACAGCTTGGGTTTCGGTGCCTCCTTGGACAAACGACGATCTTGGACCAGTGAGATGAAGACGATAACGGCAAGGGCCGCGATCATTGGCGGAACCAGGAACATCAGCAACGTACTGGCTGCGACCAGCTGGATCACGAAGGTGCCCCCGATCATTGCCATGGGCAATGTCAGACCAACGAGGCCTGAAACAACACCCCGTTGTTCAACCGGGACACGGTCCGAAATAACGGCCAGGAGCGGTGTGCCAATGAAGTTTGCCGCCACGCCGTACAAACCGTAAGCCACCAGCAGTACCGGCACCGTGGGCGCCAGAGCCATGACAACGCCAAGAACGATGACGCTGGCCGCTCCGATCAAAAGGTACGGCCGCCGCATACCAATTCGTGCGGTAGTTCTGTCGCTTAGACGACCCACGACAGGCATGACGACCAAGGGCAGCAGTACCCCGACGCCGGCGACGAGGCTCAAAGCACCGGCTGCGGCGCCGGGCCCAACCAGAGTTTGGACTTTTAGGGCAAGGGTCACAACGCCGGGCATCAGGCATGCAATCCAGAAGCCTGCGTAGGCAAAAGCGAACGCGAAGATAAAGCGCATTCCCACCCTAGGCAGGGTGGAGCCGCCGGAAACTGGAATTACGGGACCTCTAGGATCTGTTCCGCTGACTTCTGTCAGCGATGGGGCTTGGGTGTTCATGACGTATCCGATCTTCATCGATCCGAGCTTATGCGTATAAGTGCCGTCGGAGAATGGCCCTCAGCCAAAAAGTGTATGGAATTTTCACTTAGACGATTAAGTGATTAGAGACACCATACTCAACGAGGGGTGTGGGGCGCAAGACCCTCTTACGTCGAGCTGCGTGCTATGACGTCCAGTATTGCCGCGCCGGGAGGGTCCGGGAGGGGTTGGTGCCTCAATGCTGCGCGCGCAATCTCGGCAAGATGCGTGGCCATGCGTTGCGGGTTCTGCCATACAGAGGACAGCGGCGGGTCCGTGAATCGGGACATCGGTTGGTCATCGACGCCGATGATTGCCAGCGAAGCCGGGACATGCACGCCCTGCGCGTGAGCGGTGGCAAGAAGTGCTGCGGCTACCTCGTCATTGAAGGCTGCCACGCCGGTAATGGAGCCGCGCTTCGAGAGTGCATTTGAAAACCACTGGCCGGGTTCTGATCCCTTGTCATCCATGTGCCATTCGGAGGGCTCGTCGATTCCAAGCCGCGCACATGCCTCCGCCGCCCCCAGCTTCCTGAGGATACTGAAAGGCTGCAGGGCTTCGCCGGGCGCGGCGGCGTAGGCGAGGTTCCGGTGGCCGCGATCGTAGAGGTGCTGTACTTGGGCCGCGCCGATTGCCGGCTGGGAGAAGTGGGCTGTAGCGGTAGGAGCCTGTGTGATGACGAGGCGATCGACAGCGGTGATTCCGGCCGCCCGCATGGCCTTCTTGTCTTCAGGGCTGAGGTCTCCGAACTTCAGCACTGCGACCGGCGATATCGTCCGCCAGGTGCGGGAGGACTCGCCCGTGTCGCGCTCGGTGAGCAGGCGCAGGCCCTGATGAGAGATCTCGGTGGCCAAAGCATCGGTCAGTTGTGCCACGGCCAGGCTGGGAGGCCAGTCCGGAAGAATGAGGAGCACGACGTCGTTACGGCCAAGACGCAGCGCGCGGGCGGCCGAAGAGGGCGCGTAATCGAGTTCACGCACGGCGGCCAGGACCCGCTCTCGCGTTGCCTGGGGGATGGTCTGGTTTGGTGCGTCGTTGATGACATAGCTGACGGTAGCAACGGACACGCCTGCCCGCTCCGCAACCATGGAGGCGGTAACCCGGCGCCGCCCTGCGCTTGTCTTGTTTGTTGCCACCTGAAACACAGTAGTGCATGGCGTACCATAAATCACTGATTCGTTTAAGTGAGGATGATTCGCCATGATGGCCACAGATATCCAGTACGTTGTCCGGGCGCTCGGAGACGACGCCAGCACCGATCCCTGGACCATCGAGATCGCCAGGCAGGTGCATGAACAGTCAGCGTCCTGGCTGACCCCCGACGACCTGCGGCCTCCAATGGCGCGGGTGGAAGAAGTCTCCGCCAACGGGGTGGAGGCAAGGGTATACCGGCCTACGACTGAAGACGCCCCGCGACCGACGCTGCTGTGGCTACACGGCGGAGGGTGGATGACCGGCAGCCTCGATACTGCCGACATTATAGCTCGCGCTTTCGCGTCCGCGCTGAACGCTGTTGTCGTGACCCCGCACTACCGGCTCGCTCCGGAGCACCCTTGGCCCGCCGGACTCAATGACGTCCGAACTGCTCTTGACTGGGTCACTGGCAACCTCGGTGACTTGGGCGGCGATCCCAGACGGCTCGTTGTGGGAGGCGACAGCGCTGGAGGAAACCTCGCGGCCGTCCTCGCTCAGGAAAGCCGCTCCAGGCAGCCGAGGCTCGCCGCACAGGTACTCATTTATCCCGTCGTCGACCTTGACGTGACAACATCGGAATACGCCTCCCGCGGTTCCTTTGCCAAAGGGTTCCACCTGGAACTCGAGGGTGTCATTCAATGCGTCACCACCTATTTGCCCTTGAATGCCGACGTCGCCGACCCGAGCATCTCGCCGATACGGTCCAGTTCGCTGGCAGGGCTTCCACCAGCACTGATTGCGACGGCGGACCTTGACCCATTGCGCGACGAGGGACGTCTTTATGCCGACAAGCTCCAGGAAGCCGGTGTACCCGTGCGCTACCTCAACACGCCTGGCATGGTCCACGGCGGCTTCGACATGCTCGGCGTCTCACCGACCGCGCGCACCGCCATGGCTCTGCTCACCGACACCCTGACCCAAGTCCTGGGGGACCAGGTCCGGTCTTAGGCCTGAGCGAGCAGTCTTGTCTCCCTGGGAACGGATAGAGACGATGGACTGGAAGTACTGATGCAACTAGCGAATGATCGGAACCGAAAATGGACGTGGAACTGCGACACCTTCGGGCGTTCGTAATGGTGGCCGACTGCGGCAACTTCACCCGGGCCGCCGAAGGTCTGCTCATAACGCAGCCGGCGCTTAGCAGGACCATTCGGCAGCTTGAACGAATAGTCGGTGTCCAGCTCCTGGACCGCTCAACCCGCCACGTGGCGCTGACTCCGGGCGGCCAGGAATTTCTCGTCGATGCGCGCTCAGCACTTGCGTCGGTGGAACACGCCGTCAGGAGGGTCAGCGGCCGTGCGAGCCTTCGTCTTGGTTTTAGCTGGCTTTTGCCGGATCCGTGGGCACAAAGGGTCGTTCGCCTTTTTGAAGATCAGTCTTCCGCATCCGTCGAATTCGTCAGTTGCCCCGATCCTCTCGGTGCATTGCGCTCCGCGGTAGTAGATGTCGCCATCGTCCGGGGCCGGCAACCAGAGCCGACGGCAGAGATCCAAATGATTCAGCTCCTCTCCGAGGAGCGAATTGCAGTGTGCTCCGTAGCGAGCGATCTCAGGCACCTGGAGGAAGTGTCCTGGGACGAGATCCCTAAGTGGCCGTTGGTAGTAAACACCATGAGCGGCACGACAGGGCTTTGGTCCTGGCCCGAGGGGCGCGGTCCTGAGATGACTGTGGAAACAGCCACCTTTGACGAATGGGTGGAGTCTGTGGCCGCAAACCGGGGGATAGGGGTCGTCCCGGAAGTGGCGCAGCGCCGGATTGCGCATCCCGCACTGCGCTTCGTTCGTATCAACGGAGCGCCCGATGTTCCGGTTCGCCTGGCGTTCATTCCACGCAACTCCGGGGCCTTGATCCGGCGCTTCACGGAAGCCGCTCTGGAAGCCGCTGAGTCCATAACCACCCCTGCGTCCAAAGGGTGAGCCGAGGGAGCCGCCGGCCCCAGCGTTGCGCAGGTCTCGGTACGCTCCGTGGGCACAGCCTGACACGCCGGGCCTCAACGGGCTTCATGCCCAGGCGGCATTACTGATGCACCAAAGGCAATAACTCGAGGGCGATGCATCTCGTATCGTTGGTGACGTTTCAAGTTTGGATAGCCGGAGCCATAATCGGGCGCTTTCAAGGAAGGCGGAAGCCGCGATCCGGCCTGCCTTCTTTCAACCATGTTCAGCCCGATAGGAGCTTTCAGGACACTTGACGATGAAGCCTCGCCCTTCCCTATTCACACCACCATCACGAACGGAGTACGACATGGCCGATCCAATGAGCGCACGAAAGAACTGTGCGGCAACAGTCCTCGGCGGCCCAACGACACTCATTGACGTTGGAGGATTGCGAATCCTCACCGATCCCACCTTCGATGATGCCGGTCACCACGGATACCTCAACAAAACCGCAGGGCCTGCAGCTTCTGAGACAGAAATTGGGATCGTGGATGTCGTATTGGTCAGTCACGATGGCCACCCAGACAACCTCGACAACCGCGGCCGGGCGTTTGCCATGACAGCACCGCTCATCCTGTCCGGTCCGCTCAGTGCAGACCGCCTGGGATCCCCGGCTGTTGGCCTCAGTCCCTGGTCGAGCCATGCCGTTGCCAGAGGGGACGGGCTCGGCGAGCTGACAATAACCGCGGTTCCCGCCGTCCACGGACCTCAAGACGGTGAACGCGACGCAGACGGCAACATCAACTGTGAAGTAAACAGGCTTCGTGCTTTCAGGCGAGGCACTACCCACGATCTATGTCAGCGGAGACAATGCCTCGCTAGACACAGTGGCTCAAATTTCACGCAAGATCGATGGCATTGACGTCGCCGTGCTATTTGCTGGCGCTGCACGGGTCTCCACTAAGTTCAACGGTCGCCCGTTATCCCTCGACAGCCGAGGTGCAGCAGCTGCAGCAGCCATTCTCGGCGCAAAAATTGTGGTACCCGCTCACTACGACGGCTGGGCGCACTTCTCCGAAGGTCGCGCCGACATTGAGCACGCCTTCTTCGAAGCGGGGCTTTCCCAACGACTGCACATAGCTGAGCACGGGAACTGGATACCGCTCACGGCCTGATGGCAGTCTCCAGACGATCAGGACTCCGAACAGAGAGCCGGCGTCGATCGTAAACAATTGAGCCGCTGCCTTACTCCGAAGCAGCCCACGGAAGGCATTCGGCCACCTCAAGCGCAGAAGGGTTCCGCGAGCTGCGGGACCGGCAGGGACGAGGTGACCCAACGCTTCACCGACAACAGGTGCTCATCCATCCCGAATTCAGGCCCATCGAACTTGGTAGCCGGGTGCCGTCACGCACGACCGACCACGGGCGCACCTTGTGCTCACCGCCGAGTCCAGGAGGGACGCGGACGAGAAGCTGACGCTGCTCGCAGCCCTCGGGACACAGTGATTCGACGCCGCGTAAACGGGACTCGCCGCGGTCAGGCGCACCGAAGGCGAGCTGGAGGCAATCGACTCGGCGCTGGAGCTGATGGCTGATGAGATCGCCAAGGGAGGCAAAGGCCTGCACGGCGACGAACTCTTCCACAAGGCGCTCACGGCTGCGGCTCATTCATCCGTGCTGGCCCAGCTCACGACTTTCATCCCCGAGATGATCCTCGAAACGCGCCTGGAATTCCTGGGCAACGGGGGTGGCCCGACCAATCACTCGCGTCCCACCGCAAGATAGCGGATGCGATCCAGGCCCGACCCCGAAGCCGCAGCGGAGGCGATGCTGACGCACATCCAGCTTGTCTCTGACGTTGATCTACTCAGGTAACGATCATCTGCGGGCACGCCAGGTTCGGAGGTTTTGGCGCGTCGGCAGGTAACGGCTGAACAGTCCGCTGCCGGTGCTGGGCTACGTCGGAATGCGGGCCTTATTGTGAAGGCTGATCAGCTTCCACGGAAGGCGGCTGGGATGGCCTGCGATGACTTCAAGTGATGCCTCGACTCGGCCCAGGTCCTCCGCCAGGAGGAGGGTGCCGGTGGCGATACGCGCGCTATTGGAGGCGATGACCCTGCCGTTCGCCGGACCGTTTCGAAAATCGGTTCCCCGAGCCCCTTTCTCGGGGCCCGGAGCGCGCCAAAGGAGCCGGAGTTTCCCTTCACCCTTGAAAGAAACCGTTCGGGGTGCGGAGCTGACGGGGTTCAGCCCGTCAGCTCGTCGGCTGGCATCACGATGAGGTCTCTTCCGGCAGTTGGCGATAGGCTGCGGCGAGAAGAGTGTCGATGTGCGCATTGCTCAACCGGCGGGCCTCTTCCGGGTTCGGTTCGAGGAGTGCCGTGACCAGCCGGAGATACTCCAAGTACATCTTCTCGGAGTCCTGGAGCCGCCAGTTGATGAGGTCTTCGAGGAGAAGCGTTCCAATCGCGAGGTCGTGCTCTGCATGCTCTAGCTCCTGCGTGCCTGCGAGCCCGACTATCGCGACGTGCAGTTCGATATCCGCCATGGCCGCAGCGTCACGCCGATCGGCGACCGACTCACGGACATAGGTGGCGAACGCCTCGCGAAGACGGGTGCGGGCGTCCTCGGACGCGCGGTCGCATCGACCGGCCGCATAGCCCTCGAGTAGCCGGCGGGCTTCCAGGATGTTGGCGACCTCGCGGGTCGAGTAGGACCGCACGCGGGCGCTCTTGTAGGGCTCCTGGTCGAGATATCTTTCGGCGACCAGCAGGTTGAGCGCATCACGCACGGTGGGTCGGGAGACATCAAACCGCTCCGTCAACCACTTCTCGGTGACCGGCGCACCAAGGGGCAGCTCGCCGTTGAGGATCAGCTGCTTCACCGTGTCTGCCAGGAACCGGGAGGCTGGCGGACCAGCCGCGAGGCTCTTCCGTTTCGCCGCGACCCGCCGGGGCACGTGAATGCGCCCGTCCGCACCGCTCACAATGCCCTCCGTTGCGTTCGCCATCCTGACCTCACCGTCCATGTCCGAAAAAGGTTCTTGCGTCGATGTCCAAGCAATGACTCGATCGCGTAGCAATGCTACACGGCAACTCGTGATGTCACACATTGCCATACACTTAAGATTGTATGATAATTGGTGTTGATTATCGATCTGATGATCAAAGTGATCTCAAGGAGGAGTCCCACTGTGACGAGCCAAGACATTATGGGCGGCGTACACGACGCCGGCAAGCTTTGGGGAGGTCGTTTCATACACGGCCCCGACCCCGCGCTGGAGCGGATCTCCCGGTCGCCAGCGCAGTTCTTCGCATTAGCACCTGAGGACATTCGCGGTTCGGTCGCACACCTCGGCGAGCTGGAGCGGTGCGGCCTAGTCACTGGCGAGGAGCGGGCCCTTCTCACCTCAGCCCTGCAGCAGATTGGCGCCGATCACGAGGCTGGCCGCATCGCACCCTCCCCGAAAGACGAGGACGTCCACGGCTACCTCGAGCGTGTCCTTCTCGACCGGGTCGGTCCGATCGGGGGCAAGATCCGTGCTGGCCGCTCCCGTAACGATCAGACCTCGAACGATCTGCGGCTCTGGCTCCGTGGGCGGATCGACGTCATCGCCGAACAACTCGACCAGCTCATAGAGGTGCTGATCATTCGGTCCGAGGACGCTGGTGGTGCGATCGTGCCCGGCTTCACGCATCTGCAGCCCGCCCAGCCGGTGTTGTTCGGCCACCAGTTGCTGGCCCATGCGCAGACCTTGGCGCGCGACCTCGTGCGTCTCGGCGCCGCCCGCGAGGCAGTCTCGCTGTCGCCGCTTGGCGCTGCGGCGTTGGCCGGCAGTTCCTTCCACGCCGATCAGCTCGCCATGGCCCGCGAGCTTGGCTACCGGGACGTAGTCGCGAACTCGATCGACGCAGTCGGAAGCCGCGATCACGTCATCGACTTTCTCTATGCGGCCGCGTCGATCGGCACGAATCTTTCCCGTCTCTCGGACGAGTTGATTCTTTGGGGGTCGCAACAGTTCGGCTGGATCCGCTTCGACGACGCCTTCTCCACTGGGTCCTCGATCATGCCGCAGAAGAAGAATCCCGATATCCCCGAGCTCGCCCGGGGGAAGGCGAGTCGCCTCCATGCGGACCTCCTGGGCATGCTCGGTGTCATGAAGTCGGTGCCTTTCTCCTACAATCGGGACTTCTCGGAGGACGAGTTCTTCCCGTTCGACGCCTCCGAAGTGCTCGATCAGGTGCTGCCCGCCATCACGGGATTCGTCCGCACGATGGGGCTCGTGCCGCAGCGCATGCTCGAGCAGGCGGCGCAAGGCTTCACTCTGGCGACAGAGCTTGCCGATTGGCTCGCCGAGCAGGGGCTCCCGTTCAGCGAGGCCCACGACATTACGGGACGCGCAGTCGTGTTCTGCGAGGAGCGCGGCATTGGGATCGAGGGGCTCAGCGGGGTAGATCTTGCCGGGATAGACCCCCGGATCACCGCGGATGTTCTCGACCGACTGACCCTCGAGTCCGCCGTGGCCCGGCGGTCGGGAATCAACGGGACCGCGCCGTCTCGACAGGACGGGCAACGGGAGCGGCTGCGGCGCGAGGTCGCCGCCCACATGACAGTGTTCGGTGCGAAGGCAGCACTCTCATGACCGGCCTGCATCACTCGGAGCACCGGGTCGCCAATCTGAACCACTCGGAGTACCGGGTCGTACATCTGAAGCATGTCGGCCGCTACCTGGCCGGGGCGATCACGATCGCCGTGTTCGCGGCGATCGTAATCGCCTTCGCGCGCGGCCAGATCGACTGGCCCACGGTCGGCCAGTACTTCACGGCCCCGTCGATCCTCGCTGGCTTCGTCCTCACGATTATCCTCACGATCGTCTCTATGTCGATCGGTATCGCGCTCGGTGTCCTGGTTGCGGTGATGCGGTTGTCGCACAATCCGGTCCTCTTGGGGATCTCGTGGCTCTACGTCTGGATCTTCCGCGGGACACCGGTGTACCTGCAGCTGCTTCTCTGGTTCAACATCGCGCTGTTTGTTCCGTCCATCGGGATCCCCGGATTGATTGAGGCGCGCACCGTCGATCTCGTCACCCCGACAGTCGCGGCGATCGTCTGTCTCGGTCTCAACGAGGCCGCGTACATGTCCGAGGTGGTTCGGGGCGGTATCCTGTCGGTCGACGAGGGACAAGCTGAGGCCGCCAAGGCGTTGGGCATCAAGGGCACGAAGACGATGAGCACGATCGTGCTCCCACAAGCGATGCGCGTGATCCTGCCACCGGTCGGCAACGAGGTCATCGGCATGCTCAAGACGACCTCGCTGGCCTCGGCGATCGGGGTCTCCGAGATCCTGAACGAGGCGCAGCACGTCTATCTCGTCAACAACATGATTATGGAGTTGCTGCTCGTCGCGGCGACCTGGTACCTCATCGCCGTCTCAGTGCTCTCGGTGTTCCAGTACTACATCGAGCGCTACTTCGCACGCGGCAGCACGACCGCGTCGCTTCCGCTTACCCCGATCCAGCGGGCCAGGCGATTCTTCGGCATCCCGGGAGGGATCAAATGAACATGTCATCGGCACTCGTGCAGTTGCGGGACGTCCGCAAATCATTCGGTCTCCGCGAGGTACTCAAGGGCATCGACCTCGACGTCCGGAAGGGTGAGGTCGTCTGCATCCTCGGTCCGTCAGGATCGGGCAAGTCCACATTGTTGCGCGCGATCAACTTCATCGAACGCCCCACGTCCGGGTTCGTGCACGTCGGCGACCAGGTCATCGGGTTCCGCCGCGACGCCCGCGATCCCAAGTTGCTCCGAGAACTCCCGGAGGACCGGATCGCGGAGCAGCGCGCCCGGATGGGCATGGTGTTCCAGCGCTTCAACCTGTTCCCACACATGACGGTGATGCAGAACATCACGCACGCGCAACGCCTGGTCAAGGGCGCCCGGATCGCGGACGCCGAGCGGATCGCTCAGGGTCTGCTCAACCAGGTCGGCCTCGGCGACCGCGCCGCCTCCTACCCGCGTCAGCTCTCGGGCGGGCAGCAGCAGAGGGTCGCGATCGCCCGTGCGCTTGCGATGTCGCCCGAGCTCATGCTGTTCGACGAGCCGACCTCGGCGCTCGACCCCGAATTGGTCGGCGACGTGCTCTCGGTGATGAAGGAGCTCGCGCGCGAAGGACTCACCATGATCGTCGTCACCCACGAGATCGGCTTCGCCAAGGAGGTCGCTGATCGTGTCGTCTTCATGGACGATGGCGTGATCGTTGAACAAGGACCTCCGTCCGAGGTCATCGACAACCCGAAACACGAGCGCACGCGCGCCTTTCTCTCACGCGTCCTATAGTCCCTGCAATCACAACGAAGGAAGAAAATGAGAACAACGAAGTTCATTGGTTTCGTCGCCGCTGCTGCCACGATCGCCCTCCTGGCCGGATGCAGCACGTCCGCCGCCGGCGGGAGTCCCAGCACCAAGGAGGCAGCGTCAACGATCGCCAAGGGCACCCTGACCGTCGGCCTCTCGCCGGACTTCCCGCCCATGGAGTACCTCGACGGCGACAAGCTCGTCGGCGCGGAGCCGGAGGTCATCGCGGAGGTCGCCAACCGGATGGGCCTGAAGATTTCGTTCGTGCAGCAGAAGTATGATCAGCTGATGAACTCCGTGCGCACCGGCCGGGTGGATGTGCTGGTTTCCGGCGTCTCCGACAACGTTGACCGCCAGAAGACCTTGGACATGGTCGACTACTACGACTCCACGGCGCGCTTCTTCACGACTCCGAATCAAACGGGAAACTTCAAACAGGACACGGACGTTTGCGGAGCGACTGTCGCGGTCGCCTCCAACGACGACTACTATCCGGCGGTGCTGGAACACAGCAAGAAGGTGTGCGAGTCCGCGGGCAAGCCTGCGATCAAAGTCCAGGGCACTGACTCGGGGGCGACGGCGCGGCTGCAGCTCGAACAGGGCCGGGCGGCGCTTGCAGTGCAGGGCGCCGAGAACATTGCGTTCTTCAAGCAGAAGACGCCGGGCAAGTACGAGATCGTTCTCGGCGTGCTGTTGAAGCAGCCGTTTTCGGTGGCCCTGAAAAAGGGCAACACGCCACTCGCCCAGGAGGTCCAGAAGGCCATTCAATCGATGTACGACGACGGTACCCTCGAGAAGATCCTCACGAAGTACGGCATCAAAGACGGACTGCGTAAGCCGGTAATCAACGAGGTCACCGGGTGATCGAAGCTACCGCGACGGCCCGGACGGAGTTCACCTCCGCTCGGGTCGTCTTGGCCTTCGATCTCGACGGCCCCACCGATGAGGCTCTGATCTCGGGGGAGATCTGGCGGCGGCCCGGGTACTTCACGTTCTGCGCATCCGGACCCCATCGCGGAGTTCCGCGCATCCTCGACGTGCTTCGCGATAAGGCTGTGCAAGCGACGTTTTTCACCCCTGCATGGGTCGTTCGTACCTGGCCGGACCTTTGCCGGCGAATCGTCGAGGAGGGACACGAGATGGCCGGACACGGCGACAGGCACGAGACCTTCTACGGTCTCGACAGGGAGACCCAGGCCGGCATCTTGCGGCGGAGCCAGCGGACCTTCACCGACATACTGGGGCAGCCGGCGTCGGGATTCCGTGCACCGTCGGGAGACCTTGCGCCCGAGACGCTCGAGCTCCTCGTAGAGGCCGGCTATACCTACTCGAGTTCGATGCGCAGCGGCGACCGTCCGTACCGGCACGCACGTGTCGCACTGACCGAGATCCCCGCCAAATCCCTGTTCGACGACTATGCGGCGTTCGCCTATCATCGCGCACCCGACTTCCCCCGGGGTCTCGATCGCATCGCGCCCTACGCGCCGGTATTCCGGAGCTGGGTGGCCGAGATCGACGCGGCGGCCGAAGAAGGGCTGACGGTCCCCACGATTTGGCATCCCGAGATCATCGGCACCCCCGGCCGCACCGTCCTGATGGACGAGTTCATCGGCCACCTCGTTGGGCGCGCGGACGTGCGCATCCAACGAGCCGACGAAGTCGCAGCCGAGTGCGAGGCGGAGGTACTCCGTGATCTGGCCTGACGGTGCCTTCGCCGTCGTCCTCACGGTCGACGTCGACGGCGACCTCCCGCTTCTGGCCGACGACCCGTCGAACGTCGACCGTATGAAGTCGCGTTCGGCCGGTCTGTACGGACCCGAGCACGGCGTTCCGCGACTGCTCGCGCTGCTGACCGACCTAGGTGTCGCGGCGGACTGGTTTTTCCCAGGGGAGATTGCACGGCGGTATCCGGACGCGGTGCGAGCGGTGCACGCAGCCGGGCACGGCATCGGTGTGCACGGAAACCGGCACCTAGATTTCGACCGACTCGAACTCGCGGACCAGATCGAGGAGATGCTGTCGGGTCGCGCCGCGGTCCAGCAAATCATCGGAGAGACACCATCCGGGTTCCGCACTCCGGCCGGCGAATGGGCATCCGGGTTCCCGGAGGCGATGCAACGAGCAGGCTTCACATGGTCCTCATCTTTGCCCTCCGACGAGATGCCCTTCCACCTCACCGGGACCGATCTTATAGAGATCCCGTTCCGCTATGAGCTCGAAGACCTGCAGTACTTCGGCTACAACCTCGACCCGCCCTTCCCACCCGGTCAAGCGCGCATCGCTCCGCTCGAGTCAGTCGAGGCCAACTGGTGGTGCGAGGTCCGGGGCGCCGAGAGATACGGCACGTTGTTGCACTTGCGAGTCAACGCGGAGGTCATGGGCGTCGCCAGCCGCGCGCGGATGCTTCAGCGGTTCCTGCAGGAGGTGCGGGAAGGGACCAACGCCTGGTTCACATCATGCACCGAGCTCCACGCGCTCTTCGTCAATCGCGAGCCGGATACTGCGCACCCCTACGCACTCTTCGTCGGTCTACGGCCAAAGGAGATTTGACGGCCGGATACCCTCTCGAATCTACCCGGAGCACAGAAGCCGAGGACCGGAAGGGGGCATCACCGTCACTTCAGGCCGCTCTTCGGACCTGGAAAGAACTGGCAATCTCCTGCGCCACGTCGGCGGACAAAACGCCGTTTGGGGGACACCGGATTCCCTCGACGTGTGGGTAATAGGGCCGTTCGCGGTTAAGCATGGTTGGTCTGTGGGCCCGGTAGGGGCGGACTGCGGACCGTATTGGAATCAAAGACCGGGCCACCCGGACGGGGAGAACGTGGACTTGGAATCCGCCATCCCGTATTTGGTTGCGCTGATCGGGAAGCCGCAGGCCTACCCGATGGCGGACAGCGCCCCCGCGGCCCCAGGCCTGGTGGGGGAGGAAACCACCGCGAACGACCCTTTCTGCATATCGAGAGCACTTCCACGAGGGCCAAGACCCTCAACAATCCAAAGGAGAGATCGATGATCACCAGCCCCTCCGACCTGGCCCCCACGGTCCCCGTCTCGTCCCGTGGCGCTGGAGAAGAAGCCTTCGCGCACATGTCGCGGGACGGATCCCAGGCCATGGTCCAAGCGGTGATCCTCGAACTTTCCGTCAAGATCAGCCCCAGACTTGTTCTCTTGGAGGCGTCATCCAATTACCCGACTCGATGCTCCGAGGACATGGCCGCTTCGCATGGATCCAGCGCACCCTGGAGGACGTGGAAGCCACCCTCATTGGACTCTCCGCAGTAAAGCGCCGCCGTTCTTCGGCGTTCCAGAGTCCGCCCCCTTCTTCTGTTGGAAACCCGGTTTCCTAGATTCCGCCGGGGCCGGCCGGCCTCGATCACAGCTGCTGTTGGCTTTGCCGGTGGTCTTGCCGTTCCTCCCCTCGACGCCAAGAGCATCTGGCGAGCTCAAAGTACGTATCACCACCATGAGAGTAAGGATCATGACCTTGCAAGCAGCACCCGGTTGTCTCGTCGTAGCCGTTCAATCCCGAAAGGAATTAGATGCCGCCCTGGAGGAGGCGGTGAGTCTCCTAAAGCCGGCGGCGGTGACCCAACACGTCGGCATCTCCGTGACGCGGCTGGCCCCGGGGCGCTATGAAGCGCGTCTGAACAGTGACGTCCCCCCGGGCACGACCATCGAAAGATGGGCGAGTGAGCCGCGTTGAGCGAGCATCAGGGGGGTGTCTCCGGTGCGCCGCCAGCAGCAATTTTGATATGGCGCCCCCACACCCCCGCCCGGATCATTCCGACGCCCGGGTCCAGGGCTTAGAAGCAGTACATGTAAAAGGAACAGCCCATGCCAATGGAGCCGCTTCCACTCAAGAATTGACCGCTTCCCCAGGCCGGGCGGGCCGGGTGCCCGGGGCAGCACGTGCCGATGCTTCGCAAAGGATCCCAGGGCGAAATTCTGAACTCATTCGGGCCGTACCTGCGAATGCAGCGCCGAAGGAACCACGGGTTCAGGACCTACTGTGCAGGCCCCTTGCAGCTCCCCGGGGGCAACCCGCCCCCACAGCTATTGAACACCTAATTGCCCTCAAAATCCTGACGGGATTTCCTGCCATCAGTCCCGGTCCATGCTCCACGTCGGATGAACCGGACGTGCGGCGACCCGCAGAAAGGATGTCAATGGCTGACTACATCGGCCCCAATGAACGGCGCAAAGTGTTCGAGAAACTCCACACCCTGGAAGCGACCGCGACCGGCATCCATTTCCTCGGAAGCAGAGCCCTCATTGGCCTAGGGCCGGACGCAGCCTTTTTCCTTCCTGGTCCGTCATACCGATAGGGGAGCTTTTGGCCGAGCCCGTGACGCGGTTAGGTTGCGAGTTCCCGCGACCGTCTGTAGAACGTTGCCCGGGACATCCCGAGATCCCTGGCAACTTGCGCAGCGGGCTCGCCATCTTTGACCAGACGGAGAGCGTTTCGAATCTGGCTGTCTGTGATCCGGCGCGGCCGACCGCCGAGGTCCTTTCCAGCCTCCCGCCGTTTGCTGATCGAATCATTGACGCGTTCACGTTTGATCTCGTGCTCCATTTGCGGCGAGAGCGGCCTTGACCGCGAACAGCGTTGAGCCCATGGGTGTCGCCGTGTCGACGTCTCCGCCGCCGAGGTTCAAGACGCGCAGGCCCGCGCCTTTAGCGCGTAGCCGACGGCGAAGACGAGCATATTCTGGGTAGACCGCCCGAGGCGATCCAGCGTCGTTATGATCAGGGTGTCGCCTTCGATCAGCGCGCCGAGCGCCCGGTCAAGCTCCGGTCGTGAAGCACGTGCCCCTGACACCCCGTGATCCACGTAAAGGTCATCGCGTCGGACCCCGGCGGCCACAAGATCAGCCTGCTTCCGGTCCGTCGTCTGCCGACGCGTCGAAACACGTGCGTAGCCGATCAGTTTCGTCACGGCGGATCCCGTGTGTCTCGTAACTAATGGTGGATACACCGATTCAACCAGAAGGTTTCGAGACCTAGTTACGAGAATCTCTGCGTCTGGGCGAGCTCCTGCGATTCCACGAAATTCAGGGACGGCCGCCAGGACCGTTCGCCTGTTCCAAGGAGACGTCTCGATCCCAAGGATTGTGAGAAGGGGAGCGTCCCGCTCTAAGTGCCCCGGTTCCAACGAAGGGAACAGCAGCAGGGATCCCTGGCTGACGATGTCCGTCGAGCGACGCAGGTGCTCTGGGAGACAGGCACGTCACGCTCGCGGGCTGTACCTGTTCCGCTGCCCTGACTGATGGTCGTTATGTAGACATAGATCGAATGATCATGACTGTGAGAAACCGGTGTCAATGCAATCGCCTAATCGCCACATTATTCCAGATTCTGTTGTAAATTTTAGGAATGGAATTACGACGGTATGGCACTGCTACTTTGATGGACGTGGCCCGCTTGGCGGGGGTCTCTCGTTCCACTGCCGCCCGGGCCCTTGGGCAGTACGGCTCAGTGAGCCCAGAGCTCCAGTCAATGGTCTCCGCGGCCGCGGAGGCTTTGGGCTACCGGAGTAACGCATTAGCCAGAAGCGTCAGTTTGGGGCGTTCACACACCATCGGTGTTGTCGTCAGCGATATCGAGAATCCCCATTTCGCCCGAGCGGTACGGGGAATGACCGATGCCGCGAAAGCGGCAGGCTTCGATGTCATCCTTGCCAACACGGACGAGAATGTCGTCGCGGAGCGTGCGGCCGTCCAGGTGTTCCTGGACAAGCGCGTGGACGGGCTGATCGTGGCTTCGACGAACCGGAGCGATTCAGGGCACTTGCTGGATGTCGTGGCCATGGGCCGGCCCTTGGTGCTTTTTGACCGGCGCCCGGACAACGTGGACGCCGACTGGGTAGGAACTGATTGCTACGCCGATGCCAAGACTGTCATGGAGTATCTGATCGCCAAGGGGCATGAGAACATCGTGTTCCTTTCGGCAACAACCAAGACCCCGGAAGAGCTTGAAGCGGGGCACCCTCTTCCGATTTCCACCATTGCGGACAGGGTCCGGGCCGTGAGGGAAACGGCCGTGGCGGCAGGGGTGGGCTATGAGCTCATTTCCGGGGCCATGTCGCCGCAAAGGACCCAAGAAATAGTCACCTCCCTGCTGCGCCGACAGGACAGGCCCAGCGCCATCATCGCATCCTACAGTCGGATCGCACTCCCGACCTTCCAAGCCATCCATGCCGCCGGGCTGAGTGTGCCGGAGAATATCTCTTTGGTGTGCCTGGACGATACGGAGTGGATGACCGTCAGCCACCCTGCAGTCACTGCCATATCCAATCCTGCCTACGAGATGGGGATGAAGGCCGCGGAAGTCCTGCTGGGGCGCATTGATGGCTCCGGCCCGGAGTCCCGGAACCACTTGCTGCCGGCGACCTTCATCGAGCGTGCGTCCGTCGCAGATCTCGCCGGAGCAAAGGCCGGGCGCGGCGTGTAGCCGACCCGAACTGTTCAGCGGGGCCCGCAGCCATCAGGCTGCGGGCCCCGCTTCGTAAAGGCCTATGGCGGCGGAACGACATGCCTGTGAGCCGGCGCAGAAGATGTCCTCGAAAAACAATTGCCCAAGATACCGGTGTCTCGTAGCATTAAGAAATTCTTCGGGAGACCGGTGTCTAAGAATCGAAATGTGCGCGTAACGCCTTCGAAACTATTGACAGCTACTGTTTACCTAAGAAATACTTTTGTTGCGTGAGTGACATGGATCACCTCGCTTGCATAGACTTCCCAGCTAGGAGCAGTACGCATGAAAGAACAGACCAAGTTGTGGGGCGGCCGTTTCGTCGGCACGTCCAGCCCGGAGCTGACCCGCTTCTCCCGGTCCGATCCCCGCTACTTCCGCATGGCACCTTACGACCTGCATGGGTCCCGGGCGCACGTGCGGGAATTGAACCGCTCCGGCCTTATTGATGACGCTGAGCTGGTCGCGTTCCTGGACACCATTGATGCCCTGGCCCGCGATATTCAAGAGGACCGCGTCAGTCCCGAGGAAGCGGACGAAGACGTCCACACCTTCCTGGAGCGCCTCCTGATTGAGCGCATGGGCCCTACCGGCGGGAAGATCCGTGCCGGCCGCTCGCGCAACGACCAGGCCGCAAACGACCTGCGCCTGTACATGCGTGACAAGGTCCGCACTGTCAGTGAGCTCCTCATCGAGCTCACCCAGGCACTGGCCAGCCAGGCCGACCGCCACGTGCACACGCCCGTTCCCGGGTTTACGCACCTTCAGTCCGCACAGCCGGTGGTCTTTGGTCACCAGATCCTGGCCCACGCGCAGCCGTTGATCCGGGATCTCGAGCGGTTCCAGGACTGGGATCGCAGGGCGGCGGTTTCGCCGCTGGGAGCTGCGGCCCTGGCCGGGTCAACGTTCGCGCTCAACCCGGAACTCGCTGCGAAGGATCAGGGCTATGAGACCAGCGCTGAAAACTCGATCGATGCCGTGGGTAGCCGCGACACCGCCATTGAATTCCTTTTCATCTGTTCCCTGACACTCATTGACATCTCCAGGCTGTGTGAGGAAATCATTTCTTGGGCATCCCAGCAGTTCCGCTGGATCACCATGGATGACGCCTACTGCACGGGCAGTTCCATCATGCCGCAAAAGAAGAACCCGGACATCGCCGAACTGGCACGAGGCAAGGCAGGGCGTGTCCTGGGTGACCTCATGGGCCTGATGGCGGCCGTCAAGTCTCTGCCCTTGGCCTACAACCGGGACCTTGCTGAAGACAAGAACGCGGTCATCGACGCCGTGGAGACAATGGAAACCGCCCTTCCCGCGCTCTCTGGCCTGGTCCGCACCTTCACAGTCAACGTCGAAGAAGTCCGCCGCCAGGCAACGGCCGGCTACACCCTAGCCACCGAGGTCGCCGACTGGCTGGCAAGGCAGGACATCCCGTTCAGTGAAGCGCATGAGATCTCTGGGGCGCTCGTGCGGTTCTGCGAATCCAAAGGTCTGGACTATGACGATCTCAGTGACGAGCAGCTGGCGTCGGTGGACCCTCGCCTGACCCCGGACATCCGGACGGTTCTTACCCTGGAGGCCGCCCTTGAGGCGCACTCCGGGTTCGGCGGAACCTCACCCACACGGGTGGCCGAGCAGCTGACGCGGCTCCGGGCAAAGCTGGACCAGATTAAGAGCTGGGCAACGGACTACAACGGCCTGCGGGTCAGGTCGAACCACGCGGGCTGAACAATGGGCCCTTTCAGCGCAGATTCACGCAGCGCAGCCGATACCCTCCACGATCAGGAAAAAACCATGAACACTCAAACAGAGCCGGGCGTCGCACGTGCCGCTTCGGCCGATTTGAAAATCGTACCCCGGCGGCACGTGGGGCGATGGGCTGGTGCGGCCGCCGTGGTCGTTCTCCTCGTGTGGCTGGGCGTCTCCTTCTACCGCGCCAAGATCGACTGGCCCACGGTTCAGGAGTACCTCACCGTTCCGATCCTTATCCAGGGCATCGGCATCGCCCTTCTCCTCACCGCTGTCGCCATGGCCATCGGCCTGATCCTGGGCGTGGTCACGGCAGTGATGCGCCTCTCCAGGAACCCTGTAGTCTCCGGGGTCGCATGGCTCTACATCTGGGTCTTCCGCGGCACGCCGGTCTACCTGCAACTGCTGATGTGGTTCAACCTGGCCCTGATCTTCCCCGTTATCGGGATCCCGGGTCTGTACTCAGGCCGCATGATCGATGTGCTCACCCCCTTTGTCGCCGCATCCATCGGCCTTGGCCTGAACCAGGGTGCCTACACCTCCGAAGTCGTCCGCGGCGGCATCCTCTCCGTCGACGAAGGCCAGACCGAAGCTGCCCAGGCGGTGGGCATGACCCGGCTGCAGGCCATGCGCAGGATCGTGCTGCCCCAGGCAACGCGCGTCATTATCCCACCGGTCGGCAACGAAGTGATCGGCATGCTGAAGACCACAGCGCTGGCCTCGGCCATCGGCGTGAGCGAAATCCTCTCCGAAGCCCAGCACATCTACTACGTCAACAACCGGATCATGGAACTGCTCATCGTCTGTGCCATCTGGTACCTCGGCGCGGTGTCCGTTCTCAGCATCGGCCAGTTCTATCTTGAGCGTTACTTCGCCAAGGGATCCTCCAGCCGACAACTGCCCCTGACGCCATTCCAACGGTTGAAAGGCATCTTCGGCACCAACAGGAAGGCACTGTCATGACCACCAACGTTCTGGTCCGCGCCGAAAACGTCCACAAGAGTTTCGGCCCCATCGAAGTCCTCAAAGGCATCAACCTCGAAGTGACCAGCGGTGAAGTCGTCTGCCTCTTGGGAGCATCCGGATCTGGGAAGAGCACCTTCCTGCGCTGCATCAACCATCTCGAAACCCTCTCGAACGGCCGCATCTGGGTAGGGGACAACGTCGTTGGCTACCGCCAGGACGGCAACCGGCTCTACGAGCTGTCGGACAAAGAAGCCGCCCGGCAGCGTCGGTCCATCGGCATGGTCTTCCAACGGTTCAACCTTTTCCCCCACATGACCGTGCTGGAGAACATCATCGAGGGCCCCGTTCTGGTCAATAGGATCAAGCCCGCAGAGGCGAAGCGCCACGCCTCCGAACTTCTGGCCAGAGTTGGCCTGGAGGGGCGCGAATCGTCTTACCCACGCCAGCTCTCCGGCGGTCAACAGCAGCGTGTCGCCATCGCCCGTGCACTCGCCATGAAACCCGACCTGATCCTCTTTGACGAGCCCACTTCGGCTCTAGACCCTGAACTGGTTGGTGAAGTGCTGGATGTCATGAAGGACCTCGCCAAGTCGGGTCTGACCATGATCGTGGTCACTCACGAGATCGGTTTCGCCAAGGAAGTAGCCGACCGTGTTGCGTTCATGCACGACGGCGAAATCGTTGAGCTCGGCCCACCAGCCGAGGTTCTCGGCAACCCGCAGCACGATCGAACCAAAGCCTTTCTGTCCCGCGTTTTCTAACCTGATATCCCCAACGAGCTGGAGCCATTATGAAGCACTTCAAGAATGCCGCACGCCTGGCGGCCATCACCGCCGTCGCAGCCTTCGGCCTCACCGCCTGCGTGGGCGGCTCCGAAACCACCACCGGTAATCCCAGCGCAACCGCCGCCGGGCTGCCCCAAACCATCAAGGATGCCGGAAAGATCCGGGTCGGCCTGTCCCCGGACTTCCCGCCCATGGAATTCCGTGACAGCAGCAACAAACTCGCCGGCGTTGACGTCGACCTACAACAGAAACTCGCCGAAGTCCTCGGGGTCCAGGTCCAAGTAGTCGAATCACCCTTCGACCAGCTGATCAACTCCGTGCAGACCGGCCGCGTGGATATGGTCATGTCCGGCATCTCTGACACCGTGGATCGGCAGAAGACCGCCGATTTCGTCGACTACTTCAAATCCCAGGGCAGCCTCTACACCTCCGGTGCCAGAGCCGGAGAATTCACCAAGGAAAGCGACATCTGTGGGAAGAAGCTGGCCGTGAGCGGCAAGACCGACTACTTCGAGCAGGCAAAAGCCCTGAGTAAGACCATCTGCACCGACAAGGGCCTCCCGGAACTGAGCCTTCTGCCCACGGACTCCGGTGCCGCTGCCCGGCTCCAAATCGACCAGGGCCGTGTCGATCTTGCCGCCCAAGGGCGTGAAAACCTGGCCTACTTCGAAAAGACCGAGTCGGGCAAGTACGCCGGCGTGCTCGACCCGCTGCCGGCCAAACCCTTTGGAATCGTGGTCATGAAGGGCGAGACCCAATTGGCCAACGCCATCAAGAACGCCTTCAGCAAGATCATCGCCAACGGCGATTACCAGAAGATCCTCGACAAATGGGGCGTTGGATATGGGGCGACGACCCCTGAGATCAACGGTGTCAAGTGAGCCATCCCGCAGCAACAAAGGCAGGGGCGGCAGCGTGGCCGGACGGAAACCGCAGCGCTGTCGCCCTGGCCTTCGACCTTGACGGACCCACCGGAAATGCCATGCTCAAAGGCGCCATCTGGGACAAGCCGGAGTACTTCAGCCAAGGTGCCTACGGGCCGTGGCGCGCCCTTGACCGAATCCTCGGGCTACTGAAAAACCATGAGATACCGGCGACCTTCTTCACCCCGGCCTGGGTAGTGGAGACCTGGCCGGAACAGTGCCGGCGCATCGTCGAGCAGGGCCACGAAATTGCGCACCACGGCTACAAACACGAGAAATACTGGGACCTCACCCCGGATCAGCAGCGGCTGGTAATCAACACCAGCCAACGCATCTTCCAGCATGTGCTGGGGACTACGGCCGTAGGGTTCCGCACACCCTCGGGGGACTGGCGTCCCGAGACCCCGGCCCTGCTCGAAGACATGGGATTTGAGTACTCAAGTTCGATGCGCGGGGACGACCGCCCGTACTTTCATCCTGGTGGAAGGTTGGTGGAGATCCCGGCACGGTCTGACATGGACGATTACGCCTCGCTGGCCTACACCACCAACCCGGACTGGCCCTCCGGCGGGGACCGCATTGCCAGCTACGAACTCACCTTGGATAACTGGACCAGGGAATTCGACGGATACCACGCCGAAGGGCTTTGCCTGTCGACGATCTTCCACCCGAAAGTGGTGGGCAAGCCCGGGCGGGCAGTTTTGTTGGACCGTTGGATCCAGCACATGGAAGAAGCCGACGGCGTGTGGTTCAGTACCTGCCGCGACGTCGCGACGTGGTGGCAACAGGCCGGGCATCGAGGCACGCAACAGAACAAGGAGTCCACACCGTGAGCAGCTCACAGGAAAAACCGCAATCGCGTTGGCCGCACGAGAAGAGATCGGCCTTCGTCGTTACCATCGGGTTTGAAGCAGAACTCTCTATCCTGGCAGCGGCACCGGACGCCATCGACCGGGCCAAAAGCCTGTCCGTTGGCCAATACGGCGGAACACGCGGCGTGGACCGCCTGCTCACGGAACTGGCCCGCACCGGCACCAAGGCGAGCTGGTTCATCCCCGGCGCGAACCTCGCCACCTATCCGCGCCAGGCAGAGTCCATTCTCCGGGCGGGACACGAACTGGGCAATATGGGCTGGGCCCTTGAGGACATGGGTACCCAATCACTGGCCGAACAACTGGAGAGTATCGGCCGCGCCCAAGATGTCTTCGAACACCGGCTGGGAGTGCGCCCCGAAGGCTTCCGAGCAGGACGCGGCTCCTACGCGGCAGGGCTGCCTGAGGAATTGCATGCCCAGGGCTTCATCTGGTCCTCGTCCTGGCAGGGGGACGACCTTCCCCACTTCCACGCTGGCGCTGCCTCGACGTTGGTGGAAGTTCCAAGGCACCACGAACTTGACGACTACCCCTACTTCGTCTTCAACCTTGACCCACCCATCCCCAAGGGCAGCCCACGCATCGCCTCCAGCCGGGAGGTGCTGCGCAACTGGATCCTCGAATTCGACGCTTACCGGGCGGATGGACTGTGCTTCGTGCTCACCCTCCACCCGGAGATCATCGCCGCGCCCGGACGGATCGGCATGCTCCGCGAATTCATGGACCACGTCCACTCCCATGAGGACGTCTGGCACGCCACCGGCAGCGAACTAGCCCAATGGTGGCTGCAAACAGGCAAGCCGAACACCCCGGACCATCCGGTTGAAATATTCCATGCGCTGACCAGCGAAGGCATCCCCGCATGACCGACCCCACAGCGTCCGAACGCTTCGCCGACTTCATCACCGCACTGACGCCCGATGAAATCCCCAAGGAAGTCCGACACCGGGCGAAGATCCATATCCTGGACACTCTCGGTGCCGGGATCGCCGGCGCAGCTTCCCGCGAGGCAAAAATCAGCCGGTCAGCACTGGCAATCGCCTACGGAATCCCGGCCCCGGGGACGGAGGCGTCACTGTGGGGTACTCCGGCGCGGCTGCCTGCACTGGGAGCAGCGTTCGTCAACGGTGTGGCCTGCCATGCCTTTGAACTGGATGACTCCGGTGGGTGCGACCACTCCGGAGCTGTTGTGCTGCCCGCCGCTCTTGCTGCAGCAGCACTGCGCGCAGGGGAGGCCCCGAACCAGGAAGAGGCCATCCCCATGGACGGCGGCAGGCTCCTACACGCGGTCGTCGGTGGATATGAAGCAGCCCGCCGCGTTCAGGACGCGCTGGGTGGATACGACTCCGTCAACGACGCGGGCTGGCACTCAACCGGTGTCTGTGGCACGTTCGGGGCGGCGGTAGCATCCGGGGTGGTCCTCGGTCTGAACACCCTGCAAATCGTTTCGGCGATCGGGCTGGCGGGGTCCTTCACTGGCGGCACCTGGTCCTTCATTGGAGACGGGGCCATGTCCAAACGCATGCACGTCGGCCGAGCAGCCGAAACCGGCCTGAACAGCGCGCTTCTGGCCAGGGCAGGGTTCACGGGACCGCGGGACTTGTTCTCCGCACCCTGGGGAAGCTTTCTGCGGCTCTATGGCCAACCAAGGGGCGTCAACGAGAGGGGACTGTTCGACACTCTCGGCCAGGAATGGCAGATTGAAAAGGCCTCCATAAAGCCCTACGCCACCTGCCGCAGCACCCATTCGGCCATCGACGCGATCCTGGGACTGCGTTCCCGGCACGGCATCACGGCAGAGTCCATTCACAGCATTACCGTACACACCAGCTCGCTCATCGCCGATATGTGCGGCAACGCCGACGTCAGCTCCCTCGTCTCAACCCAACTGAGCATGCAGTTCTCCCTGGCCGCGGCCCTCCTGCACGGCGACGTCGGCCTGGACCAGATCGCCGCACACGGCCGAACCGACCTGCGCGTCCTGGACCTGATGGACCGCATCCATCTGGAAGTCGACCCCACCCAACAAGGCGGCTCGGCCGAACCACGCCTGTCGGTACAGACGGATTCCGGAACATTCGAGGTCCAGGCGATCCGCGCCAAGGGCGCTTCGACCAACAGGCTCAGCGACGACGAAACCATCAACAAATTCACTGGACTTGCCGCCACCCAGCTAACCCACGATGCCGCTTCCAGCATCGCCGCGCTGGTGATGGACCTGGACGCCACGGCCGACATCGCCCCGCTGCTCAGGCTGCTCACCGCAGAGTCGGAGCCCGCGCTGCTGGGCTAGAACCGAGGGCGGATCACTACCCCGGTTCTCCCGGTACGAGGAACAAGGAGGACCGGGGCATCAGCAAACGGGGCGCCTATCAGACGCAGGAGCAGGGCCACGAACCACGTTGGTAAGCATTGTGGCGGGGCAGGATGCGAAATGTGTTCCGGGCGGGTAGGCGGTGCTTGTGCCGTCTGGCAGGGTGAGGCGGGCTGAGGTTCCTTCGGGTACGGTGAAATCGATGCGGAACTCCTCGTTTGCGATCTCCCACGCGACCTGGATGCGGCCTTGGGGGGAGATGAAGCGGAAGCTGGCCGAGGTGATGCCTCCGCCGGGGTGGGGTTCGATGTCGAAGCGTTCCCACCCGGCTGAGCCGGGGGCCTGCCTGAGGCCTACGAGGTATTCGTGGAGGAAGCGGATGACGGCTCCCTTGCTGTAGTGGTTGAGCGATTCGTGCGCGATACCGTGCTCGTCGACGCCTTCCCAGTCTTCCCAGACGGTGGTGGCGCCGCGTTCGAGCATGCCGAGCCACGACGGTGTCCCGCGCCGGAGCAGCAGTCGGTAGGCGAGGTCGGTGTGGCCGTACGCTGCGAGGACGGGAAGGAGCAGGCCGCTGGAGAGGAATCCGGTGCCGAGTCTGTCGTCGGCGTGGTGGATGAGCTGGACCAGGCGTTCGGTGGCCGCTTCCCTGAGGGAATCGGGGATGAGACCGAAGGCCAGGGCCCGGACGTAGGCGCCCTGGGTGTCCTCGCGGGTGTGCCCCTCGGGTGTGAGGAACTCAGTCTGCCAGGCGTCTCTGACGGCGGCCGCGATCCTGCCATAGTGATCTGCTGCTGCATCCCGGCCGAGAATTCCGGCGATCCGGCTGAGTGTCTTGGTGGTGCGGTACAGGAAGGCGGTGCCGACCTCGCCACGGTCCGCGCTCATGTAGGCGTAGGGATTTTCGGCCATGGGGTCGATGAGGGACCCGTCTGCCCGGCGGCGTTTGGGCTCGAGCCATTCTCCGTAGTGGAAGGGGGCATCCCAGATGTACTGCTCGTGGGGGAGCGGTGTCTCTGGGCGGGCGATCCGGGACGGGTGGCGGGCCGTCTTGGCGAGATGGAGCGCGTAGTCGACCCAGCGGGTCATCGAGTCCCAGCTTTCCGCGAGAAGCTCCGTGTCTCCGTACGCTTCGTAGATGGCCCAGGGGACGAGCACTGTGGCATCGCCCCAGCCGGCGGATCCGCCCATGACGCGCGAGGGGTTGCCGGGATGGTGCCGGATCCGTGCCGAGTCGGGGGAGAAGGCTGCGGGGAGCCCGTCCTCGCACTGGTCATCGCGCACGGACTGGAGCCATTTGCGGGAGAAGCCGTGGACGTCGTAGAGCATGGCGGCGGTGGGGGCGAAGACTTGGTAGTCGCCGGTCCATCCGGAGCGTTCGCGGGTGGGGCAGTCGGTGGGGACGTCCACGATGTTGCTGCGGAAGCTCCAGAGGGCCGCTTCGTGGAGTCGTTCCAGGTCCGGGTCGCTGCACGTGAACCACGCGCGGCGTGCGAGGTCCGAGTGGACGACGACGACCGTGAAGTCATCGATGGAGAGCTCGCGTCCAGGGTGCGACACGCGGACATAGCGGAAGCCGTGGACTGTGTGCCGCGGTTCGAAGATGCCGGGGCCAACCCCGGCGATGACGCGGTCGGTCTGGCGGAATTCGAGCAGCCCGCCTTGTGGTGTTTTCATGTTCAGGTGGGTGGTCGTCAGGTCGCCGCCGGCGTCGAGGTGCTCGCCGAACTCGAGCACCGTCTCCGTTCCTTCGGGCCCCAAGCTGGTGAGCCTGACCCATCCGGAGAGGTTTTGGCCGGCGTCGAGGATCGAGACCCCGTCCCGAAGCCGGGTCAGGGCCGCCGGCTTGCGTTCCTCGACGCGGCGCACGGGCGGGGCCGGTGACCGGGAAGGGGTAGGTGACGTGACGACGCCGACCCGGACCGGGCCGGGTTCGGCGCGGTCCGGATCGATGCGGAAGTCAGTGGTCTGACCCGTCATGAGGTCCGCCCGCACGATGGGGCTGGGCAGGGTGATCCAGTCCCGGTCGGTCCCCAGGGTCATTCCCGCACCGGATCCGAGGTCGATTTCGAGTTGGGCGAGGGCGGCGGTGGTGTTGCCCCAGACGTTCCGGCGCTGGGCGCCGCTGTTCCTGCCGCGGAACCAGCCGTCGGAGAGGACGACGTCGATCCGGTTGCCACCGGGGATGAGGAGGTCCGCGACGTCATATTTCTGGGCGTACAGGGTTTCGTCGTAGCTGGTGGAACCGGGTGCCAGTTCGATGTCTCCCACCCGGATTCCGTTGAGGAACACCTCGTAGACGCCAAGGGCGGTTGCGTAGAGCGTGGCTGCGGCGGGACGGGCGGGAAGGTCGAATGACCTGCGGAGGATGTAGGCCCCGCGCTCGTCCTGGCCGGCGGCTTCTTCGGACTCGGCCGGCGAGATCCAGGCGGCCGTCCATTTGACGGGTGCTGTTCCGGCGGGGGCCGGCGCCAGGTCCGGCGGGGTTTTGAGCGTGTTGCCCATGGGTGTTTCAGCTCTCTTGTTGGTTGGCGTGTTGGGGTGGCAGGTCGTTGCTCAGCGCACGGATTTGATCTTCAGGAAGATGATGAGGCTTCCCAAGAGAGCCAGCGCGGCGCCGGTGAGGTAGAGGGCGGTGTAGTTCTTCTCGGCCCCGGCAGCCCCCAGGACGATGATGAAGGGCGCCAGGAGGGGTGCTATTGCGCTGGGGATCCGTTGTGCGAATCCGACGACGGCGAGGTAGCGTCCGGCCTGTGCCCGGTCCGGTAGTACGGCGAAGATGATGGCTTGGTCCACCGCGCTGAAGAGGGCGATCGCGCACTGCATGATGAGTGCGCCGACGAGCAGGGTGATGAAGGAATGGGCGTAGGCTTCGGTGATGCCGCCGGCGAGGAAGAGCAGGCCGCCGAGAAAAGCGAACAGCCTGCGTCGACGGAGCTTGTCGGAGAGGAACCCGCCGGTGAGGGCGCCTGCGGTGGCGGCGACGATGCCGAGCATGCCGATCAGGGCGACGGTTCCGGCGACTTCCTTGATGGGAAGGCCCAGGCGCTGGGCGTAGAAGAAGCTGCCGAAGGTGGTGTTGAAGTAAAGGCCCATGAAGAAGATGAAGCGGCCCAGCCAGTTCCAGCCGAAGTCCGGGTGCTTGCGGGGGCTGAAGGTGTAGCTGGTCAGGAGGGCCTTGACGGTGACGGTGCTGTTGTGGACGAGGCCCACGGAGCTGCCTTCGCGCTTGACGAGCGAGAAGAGAGCCACCAGTGCAAGACCCACGAGGCCGGGGACAAGGAAGACGAGCAGGGTGCTGGAGGAGACGGCGTAGGCGATGCCGATTCCGAGGACGGGGGCGATTTGGGCCGACAGCCCGCTGAACGCCGAAATCTTGCCGCGCTGTTCCTCGGGAATCCGGTCGGCCTGGAGGTTCAAGATGGCCTGGCCCGCGGCCGCCCAGCCGAAGAGTCCGAAGACCCAGCCGAGGCCGATGAGGAGCACGCTGGGTGCCAGGGAGATGCCGAGGAGTCCGAGGATGCCGAGGAGGGCTCCGCCGATCATGAAAGGGGTGCGGCGGCCGAGGCGGGAGCGAAAACGGTCGCTCCAGACGCCGACGAGGGGACTGGCGGCGATGGAGATGAACTGTGCCGTTCCGGTGACGTAGCCGAGCAGCTCTTCGTGGCCTGGGGCGAGCTGGGAGATGCGGACGGCAAGTGAGTAGGACATCGGGACGATGAACGCCATCGCGACGCCGAAATTCGCCAACGATATCAGCGTCAGGTAGCTGGCACTGGCCTTCTTCAGCGCCGGCGCCTCGATGTCGGGGATACCGGCGGGGGGTCCTTGCCTGGAACCTGCGTCCGTGAGGACCGCGGATTCCGCTTCTTTGGGTGGTAGGTCCCCGTAGCTGGGCTTGACCATGATGACTCCTTTGTCTGGGTACGATGTGCGCGACGTATTTTTTTGCTGCGGCAGGGATTGGTGACTGGTGGGGTGGGGGCGGCGGCGATGCCGCCCCCACGGTGAGCTTGTGGCTGCTATGAGCGCTGGGCGCCTGCGGGCATGTACAGCGCCGGTTCCTGGGTGAAATCAGGTGCCGCGGTTTGGTGCTGCCCGTTTTGTGCGGTGATTGTCCCTGGCTTGCGGCCGTGGAGTCCCGTCCATCGCTCGCGGAGTGCGAACGCGGCGGTCTTGGGCCTGCGGTCCCGGGTGAAGATGCCCTTCTTGTTCCCGTCCACACGGTGGATCGCGGGGCCGGTGCCGAAGTCGGCGAAGTTCCAGACGTGTTCTCCGACGAATGAGGGGATCCGGTCAAAGACGCGGTGGTTCATGGCGAGGAAGCCTGCTTGGAATTCCTCGGTCCACGGGGTGTCCAGGACGGAGTGGAGGCCGGCGATGGTGTCGGCGCCGTATTCGCTCATCATGATGGGCTTGCCGTGCTTCGCGGCCCAGCCGCGCAGATCGGCCTCGAGGAGCTTCTCGGCGGTCTCGAGATCGCCGGTGGCGACATACCAGCCGTAGTAGCGGTTGAGGGAGATGACGTCGACGAGGTCCGCGAGGCGGTCGTTCTCGCTCGTGGCGAAAATGACCGCCGTCGTGGTCACCGGGCGCGTCGGGTCCAGCTCCCGGGTGAGTTTGATGAGCGGTTCGAAGTATTCCCTTGCCCCGTCCTCGTTGGAGGAGGGCTCGTTGGCGACGCACCACATGACGACGCTGGGGTGGTTCTTGTCCCTGTCGATGAGCTCCCGTAGATGCTGGGCGTGCGCCGCCTGGGTCTGGTCGTTGATTGTCTCCGGGGAGAACGTGGGCCGGGGCGGCTGTCCCGTCAGCCCGGCCTCGACGGCGAGGTTGAGTCCGACGGCGGCGGTCTCGTCGATGACCACGATCCCGTGCCGGTCGGCGAACTCGATGACTTCCTCGGCGTAAGGGTAATGGGAGGTGCGGAACGAGTTCGCTCCCGTCCAGTCAAGGAGGCGGAAATCGTGCACGAGATAGGCGTTGTCGTGTCCCTTGCCGCGGACCGCGGAGTCCTCGTGCTTGCCGAAGCCGGTGAAGTAGAACGGCTCGCCGTTGATGAGGAACTGTTCGCCCTGGACGGCGACCGTCCGGATCCCGACCGGGAGTTCGTAGGCGTCGACGACGTGCCACCCGTCATGGATCTCGACCTCCAGACGGTAGAGGTGTGCTGCTCCCGGCCTCCACAGCACGGCGTCCTCGACCCGGAGCGTGCCGGAGTGTCCTTCGCCTGTGGCGACCGTGTTCCCTGTCTCGTCGATGAGCCGCATACTCGCGGGGGCCGGTTC
Source organism: Arthrobacter sp. FW306-1B-F12A (assembly GCF_058781865.1). Lineage (NCBI taxonomy): Bacteria > Bacillati > Actinomycetota > Actinomycetes > Micrococcales > Micrococcaceae > Arthrobacter > Arthrobacter sp. FW306-1B-F12A. The sequence continues at coordinate 77,599 of NZ_JBYSXD010000008.1, read as the reverse complement.
GCTGGTAGCCAGTCGGTAGCTCACTAGCCCGGTGCCGCCGTCGACGACGTCCGTGGTCACCGTTATATCGGTGAGGTGCGACCGGGGGGTGCTGTAGAGCCAGACGGAGCGGGCAAGGCCGGCGTAGTTGTAGAAGTCGTGGAAGTACGTCTGCCTTTCCTGCCCGTCGGCGCCGACGGTCAGCTTCCCGGGCGGGATGGTGATGTTGGTGAGCCGGTTGTCGACGGCGACGGTGAGGCGGAATTCCGTCCCGGGGGCAATGAGCCCGGTCAGGTCCGCTTCGAAGGGCGTGTATCCGCCGACGTGCTCCGCAACCAGGGTGTCATCGACGTAGACGGCAGCGGCGTGGGTTGCGGCGTCGAAACGGAGCACAATGCGCTGGTCCGACCAGCCGCGGGGGACGCGGACCGTGCGTTGGTACCAGACCAGGCCGACATGGTCGCGGATCTTCTGCTCGGCGAACAGGTCGTTGTAGCTGGCGGGGACGGCCGCTTCCAATCGGGTTTCGAGCCGTGACTTCCACGGCTCCGGGCCGAGCGTGCCGTCGAGGCCGAACAGCCACAGGCCGTCGAGGTTGACGAGTTCACGGGTGGCGGTTGCCAGGGGCTTCAGCATCGAAGAACTCCTTGAGGGTCAGTGGGCGAGGGCGCTGAGCGCGCCGGCCCGGGCGACGGATCCGAGCCAGGCGAGGCTCGGCTTGGGGGTGCGGACGAACGTCTCCCGGTCGACGCTCACGAGTCCGAAGGTGGGCTCCCAGTGGCCCCACTCGTAGTTGTCCAGAAGCGTCCAGTGCAGGTATCCGCGGACATCGATGCCGTCCGCGATGGCCTCGGACACGTGCTGGAGCGCTTCGCCGGTGTAGGCGATGCGGCGTTGATCATCGGCCGTGGCGATGCCGTTCTCGGTGATGAGTATCGGGATCCCGCCGGTGACTTCGGCGGTGTGGCGGATCGCGATGCCGATCGCGTCCGGACGGTACGCGGTACCGACCAGGGTGTTTTCCGGGCTGGCCGGGTGCGGTTCGATGCCGTCTTCGTTGACCCATTGGCTGGAGTACGACTGGACGCCCACGAAGTCATCGCCGGCTGATCCGTGGAGGTAGAGGTCCTCCCAGACGTATTCAAGTTCCCGCTTCTTCTCTTCGGCTCCGGGGCGTGCGACGAACGCCCGGTTCGCGATCGTCCAACCGACCTTGGCGTCCGTACGGGCGCGGACGATGTCGCGGGCGGCCCGGTGCGCCTCGACCAGGCGGGCGCCGATCTGCGTATCCGGCGGGGAAAGCTGGGGCCGGGGATCCTGATCCACCGTAGGACTCTGCCAATCCTGCTGGGCGTCGGGGGCGGCCGTCATCATCCGGCGCATGGTCGCCATCATGGCGAGCATGTTCGGTTCGTTCATCGTCACGACCCAGGGGACGCCGTCCAGGATCGTGGTGGCCTCGGTGACATAGGAGGCGAACCGTTCGATCGCCCTCTCGCCGAGCCATCCTCCCTCGTCGGCGAACCACTGCGGGGTGGTGAAATGGTTCAGGGTCACGACCGGGGTGAGCCCGAGTCCGAGGGCGGTATCGATCATCCGCCGGTAGTGGGCGAGCTCGGCACGGGAGAACCGGCCAGGGAGCGGCTCGATCCGGGCCCATTCGATGCCGAAGCGGTAGGCGGTCAGGCCCGCATCGGCGAGCAGCTCCATGTCCTCGGCGTACCGGTGGTAACTGTCGATGGCGTCGCCGCTGGGCTCCATGCCGGGGACGGTCTGCTCCTGGAGCCACCAGTCGCTGTTGATGTTATTGCCCTCGATCTGGTGAGGTGCGGTCGAGGCGCCCCAAAGGAAGCCGGGCGGGAAGTTGTTCATTGTCGTCTCTTTCTCCGCGGCGCGGCCGCGGATTCGTGGTTCTGGATTCGTGGTTTCGGAAGCTGTGGATAGGGTGCAGCCGCGGGCGGACGCACTTTGGATCGTTTCAAACTAAGTCCGGGCTGATTGCCAGGCTAGGCGGCTGACCAACCGCCGTCGCTGGGCAGGATGGCTCCATTGATGTTGAGTGAGTCCTCGCTCAACAGCCAGGTGATTGCTGCGGCGAGCCTCTCCGCCTCCGCGACGGGGGAGCCGATGGCCTGCATCACAGGGAAGATCCGGCCGGCTGCGAATTCGCTGCGGACCGCCGCTTCGATGTTCGTGGCAACCGCACCCGGCGCCACGGCGTTGGCCCGCACGCCCTGGGGGCCGTACATGAACGCCGTGCTCTTGGTCAGTCCGATGACCGCATGCTTCGATGCCGTGTAAGCGGCACCTGCGGCGGAACCGCGGAGGGCGGCTTCAGAGGCGACGTTCACAATCGAACCGCTTCCTGACTCGATGAGGAGCGGCAGGGCGGAGCGCGTCAGCCGCATCGGTGCGGTGACGTTGACGCGCATCACCCGGTCCCATGTCTCGTCGTCGAGCTCGCCGACGGGGAGGAAGCCGTCCATGATTCCGGCGATGTTCGCCAGTCCGTCGAGACGGCCTTCGCAGGCGTCGGCGATCGCGTCGACCGTTCGGTTGTCGGAGACGTCGCCGACGACGGTCCTGACGTCCGTTCCGGGGAGTGATGTCTTGAGTTCGTCGAGCCGATCGGCGACCACATCGGAGACGATGAGCCGGGCGCCCTCTTCGGCGAGCCGGACGGCGGTGGCTCGCCCGATGCCGGAGCCGGCGCCCGTGACGATGATGGTCTTTCCGGCGAACCGGTCTTCAGCGGTCATAGTGATTCCTTTGCGTCGTTGCAGTTGATCGCGGGTCCACGTGCCGGCGACACGGGGAACAGGTGGTGCGGTGCGTTGCTCAGATCGTCGCGATGAGATCTTCGATCTTCTTCTTCGTGTCCATGGCGGCTTCGCCCGTGAGGGCGCGGAATCCCTGGGCGACTTCGTTGGCGAAGTCGAACGAGGGGTCCACGAGCCACTGCGCCCGCAGGCCGCTCCAGAGCGCCATCATCTGCCGTCCCGTGCCCATCGGGTCGAGCCCGGGACGGGCACGCCCTTCGCTCTGGCGCCGTTTCACGGCCGCAGCGAAGGCGAGGACGGCGTTCTCGTTGTGCTTCTTCATGTACTCGTGCGCCGGGTGCTCCGGGTCCGGGGCTTCCGCCTCGAGGGTGAGGAGGAGGCGGACAGTGTTCCCCTCCAGAAGCACCAGGCGCGCCGTCCCCGCGGGATCCCAGTCACCGGAGACCAGCTCGGCCGCCACGGACTCGGCCGTCATGCGCGAACCGATTTCCTCGTCGGCGAGCTCCATGGCCGCGACCAGGACGTGGTCGCGGGTCGGGAAGTGGTACATCAGCGCGGTCTCACTCATTCCCGCCATCGATGCGACCTCCGCGGTGGTCAGGGCCTTGTGCCCCTTCCTGCGGATGATCTCCAGCGCGGCCCGGGCGACGGCCGCGCGCCGCTCCGCGGTCTTGGCGTAACGCCCTCGTGTCTTGGTGGCCTGTTCCATGTGACCCACGTTACATGAATTCTGAAGAAGCTACAAGATGTTTCTTCGATTAGGTTGGGACCATCGACATTGCCATCGCATTGGCACTTCAAAAGTTGTAGTCCTTCAATTTTTGCGCCCAAGATCTGTTGTGCGGCGAGATTCGAGGAGAAGATCATCGGTAACGCGTGGGTCGCGGTGTCGTGGTTGCGGACCCTTCCATTTTGACTGTCTGGTACCGGACCTCCGTCAAGTTTGGGTGTCGGTCTGATATCCGGACAGCGGCTGGGCCGATGGGTCCGATCATCTGAGGATTCCGAAAGGAGGATCGTAATGGCAAAGACAGTCGAAGAGATTTTGGCCAAGCGACCTGTTGACCGCGTTGCCGTGGAAGGGCACAAGAAGCACCTGTTCGATGAAGTCCGGGCCTTCTGGCTTCGGGAGCTCCGTGAGGCATCGGACCTGACGCAGGTCGAGGTGGCTGCGCGTCTGCGCGTGAGCCAGAACAGGGTGTCCCGCATCGAGCACGGTGACATTGACCGGGCCCAGGTCGATATGCTGCGGAAATACGTCGAAGCTCTCGGTGGGCGGCTTCGTGTCGAGGTTGAACTCGGCGACGAACGGATCCAGATCGCCTGACCCGGCAACCCGCTCCGGCATGTTTGAACAACCGACGTAGGAGGCCTTATACGAGGCGATGGGCCGCAAGGGCTAAATCGCAGCGTTCGCTCCGCGCAACGAGGGCCCACCCCTGCAACGGGACCGGTGCACCGAGTCCTCGGACTGGCCGCGAGGGACCGTTCGGAAAAAGGACGGCGCGGATTGCCGGGAGTGTCTTCCTCTCAATCTTCGATCCTCTGGTTGTGCCCTCCGAATCGGACAGAGGGGCGCTACCGGCCTCCCCAGGCGGCAATGGCGCGTTCGACATAGGTTGTGACGCTGGCGTGTATGTCGGTTTCGGGGTCGAGGAGCCATTGCAGGCCCATGCCGTCCATCACGGCAGTGAATAACCGCACTTCAATCTCAATCTGCGCGGGGGAGAGGTGAACAATGTCGCCAGCTTCGACCGCTTCCTGCAAATGCCCGGCGAGGGTTGCCAGGTTCGAGGTGTAGCGCTGGGTGATGAACGCGTGGCCCGGGTGGGCCGGACTGGAGGCTTCGGCCGCGATAGTGGTGAACAGTTCGAGCAGGCCGCGGTTGTCCCGGTGGGCGGCCATGACCTCTGGCAACCGCCGGAAGTAGTCCAATCCACTGACATCGATGAGGCCGTTCTCCACGGTCCGTCGGTCCCATTCCTCCAGCACGGCCGTGAGCAGGCCTTCCTTGCTGCCGAAATGCTGGATCAGGGTTGCGTGGTTGACGCCGGCCTGCTCGGCAATCGTGCGGAGGGATCCGCCGGCGAAGCCGTGTTCGCCGAAGACGTCCATCGCGATGCCGATGAGCTGCTCGCGTCGGCGGACGCCTGTGCGGTAGGGGCCCCGTGTTCTGGTCTCTGCGGCTTCTGGCATGTCACTACTTTCTCACGACCATTGCCGAAATATAACCAGTCGGTTATGGTTTAAGTTCGACACGGCTTGTAGCGCACGGGACCTCCTGACGGAACGCCGCACGCGCCAGCCCAGTCCCGAGACTCGCAGATGGGAATCCTTTAGATGAAGTACTCCGTTCTCGGACCGACCGGCGTGCGCGTGTCCCGCATCTGCGTGGGCACGGCGACTTTCGGTGTGGCACCGAGCGCACACGAAGCCGATAGCGTCGTGGGAGCGGCTCTGGATCTGGGCATCAACTTCTTTGACACCGCTGATGTCTACGGCTCGACCTCGACGTTCGACCGGCCCGGCGCTCCGCCGGCGGCAGAGCGGGCGTCCGCCGAGGAGATCCTCGGCCGCTCCCTGGCCGGCCGGCGGGATGAGGTGGTGCTGGCGACCAAGTCGGGGGAGCGGAGGTTCGATCCGGATGCCGGTCTCTCGCGCCGGTACATCATCCAGCAGGTCGAGCAAAGCCTGCGCCGGCTGCGCACTGACCGCATCGACCTCTATTACGCGCATTTCCCTGATCCGAACACGCCCCTGGAGCAGACCCTTGCCGTCTACGACGATCTGATCCGGCAGGGGAAGCTGCGGTATGTCGCTTTGTCCAACCACCCGGCCTGGCTGATGACCGAGGCCCTGTGGATCGCCGATGACCGCCGGCTGGTCTCCGCCCCCGTGGCTGCGCAGGTGATGTACAGCCTCCTGGACCGCAGCGCCGAAAAGGAGCTCGCCGCCGCGTGCGTGAGGTTCGGTCTGTCGATCATTCCCTATGCGCCGCTGCACGGCGGTCTCCTTGCCGACCTGTCGGTCCTGGACCGGCCGATCGCCGGAGGCAAGCGCTACGGCGGGCCCGGATACCCCGACGCCGAGATCGCCATCGCCCGCCAACTCGACCAACTGGCCCGCGGGTGGGGACTGGGGATGCAGCAGGTCTCGCTGGCCTGGCTGTTGTCGCGCCCGGCCGTGGCATCGGTGATCGTTGGAGCCGAGACCGCCGACGAGCTCCGCGCCAACGCCGCCGCAGCAGATGTCGAGCTCACCCAAGAACAGCTCAATGCGGTCTCGGCGCTAACTGCCGGGACCCGGTCCTGACCGGAAGATACGAGGAACTTCGGTGAAGTACTCACGCCTCGGCCACACGAGTGTCAGGGTCTATCGATGACCGAGTTGTGCCGACTATTCGATGATGCCGGAATCAAAGGGGCTTCTTGAAGAAGGTCGCGGCGTCCTCATAAGCCAGCGCACGGTAGAACCCTCCTGCCCGCCGGCTCGCTAGAGAGACATAGGCAGCGCCTTGCTCCCGCCCCCACAACTCGGCCTCAGTCATCAAGGCCTGCCCCACCCCCTGTCGTCGCACCTGCCCGGCCACCATAACTTCTTCGACCCAGGCAGTAATACCTTCAAGCAATGGCAGGGCTTGGCCACTCGCTACGACAAACTCGCACTCACGTATCGCGGAGGAGCGGTTCTCCGAGCAGTCAGCATCTGGCTAGCCGCTTTAGGAGACACGCCCTAGGCCACTTTCGGGGGCGCCGGCACAGTTCGGCTTCAGGATTTGGAACTGGGTCGTCCAGGAATATGGCTGAGGATAGATTTGGAGAAGCCACCGTCGACACAAATGTCTTGGCCGGTGACATAACCAGATAGCGGACTGACAAGAAATTCGATCACGTTCGCAATGTCGATGGGATCGCCAATTCTTCCCAGCGGGATAATATCTTCCCTTGCCTTCTTGATTTGGGGATCTTCATACATTTTTTCCGTCATCCGGGTGTGAGTCATGCCGGGGGAGACCACATTCACACGGATTCCGTCAGGGGCCCATTCCAACGCGAGTGTCTGCGCCAACATCGTCAACGCAGCCTTGCTGGGGCTGTAAGCACCTGATCCAGCATGGGGTTGTTGGCCGGACATGGAGGAGGTGAAACAGGCGGCGCCGTTGCTGTCCTTCAAGTGCGGGTAACTCGCTTTGGCAAGAAGCCACGCGCCGCGGAGGTTGACGGAGAACATTCCGTCCCAGTCCTCAAGGGACAAGTCGCAGATGGCAGCAGGGCTGGCGATTCCGGCGTTTGCTACCAACGCATCCAGGCCACCGAACTCCGCTATCGCAGCCTCTACCAGTTGACTTGGCACGTCGGGATCCCCGAGATCACCTGCCAGTGCGATGGCGGTACCACCCATGGACTGGATTGAACGAACAACCTGCTCTTGGCTGCTGTTCGATTTGTGTCCACATACGGCAATCATCGGGTGCACACCCCGGGCCAGAGCGGCCTCCGCGATTCTCACGCAGGTAGACGCGCCTATGCCGGTGCTTCCGCCACTTACCAAAGCTCTCATTGCACACATTTCCTTTTACCTGGGTTTCATATGAAGTCATTCTTAACTGAAGAGGGCCCACGGGCTGTAGAGCCATCCGTCTACACCATAAAAGTGGCAGTGGAAACACATCGACTAGCCCGTCGCAACCTCGACCCAGGGGCTAAGACCCCAGATCCCAGCCTTGATTCTTAAGATCCTGCATTGCCTTATCGAATTCCTGCACGGGGTTCTCTTCGCGAATGATTTCAAGGACTACGTTATTGACGCCGCAGGTTTCCCTTACGGCTGTGCCCAATCCATTCCAGTCGATCACTCCGGTGCCGATTGGATCATGGCCCCAGGTTTCGGTGCCCGTATCAGAAATATGCACAAGTCCAATTGCTTCGTGGTGGGAGAGCAAGCCGTTTACGGGGTCTTCTCCTATGTAGGCAGCGTTGGCGACGTCGTACACAATCTTCACTGCTTCTTCGTTGATAGTGCTTACAACGCCTGCCAGATCCTGGATGGTAGGCGTGAAGCAGTAGGGAGTGTTTTCAAAGAGCAGTCGTGTGCCGGCCTGCTTGGCCAGCGGAATCAGATTCTCCAGACTCTCGTACATCCACCCGTAGGTCTTTTCGAGTGAAGGTGAAATCATGGGGCGTCTTGTGCCCGGGGATATCACGACTTCGGGGACATCCCAGGCCGCAGCCACGTCAATCACCGATTTGATGTGCTCGATGCTTTTGCGACGCATGTTGGCGCCCGGGCTGGCCAAGTTGATGTCATATCCACCGGCGTTCAGTGACCTGATGGTTGCGCCGTACTCAACGAGCCTCGCGCGAGTTGCCGAACGCTCAGGGGCGGTTATCTCATCCGGCCAGCAATGTGGCGAGCTGATCGGAACTTCAAAAGTTCTGTACCCACTGTCGACCAATTCAGCTATGGCATCAATCGCCGTAGATGACCATAGATAGGAAAATGTGTTAATGATCATTTGGTTCACGTGAAGGCATCCTCACTTCTGTTCTTCGCCTATTTGTAAACGCGCTACGAATTTTGGTCCCTGCCGAGGGATCGCAAGCGCGAGCCAGGCGGCTCGACGAGGCCCGGGGGACACGCCCCCTTTTGCTTGGTCGAGCCGCTACGGCGGCTTGGTACCAGCGTGCCTACTAGGAACGCCTAGCCTCGTCGGTGGCATGCGAAGGAGCCACCAGCAGGTGCTCGCCTTCAAGTACCTCAGCGTCAGCAAGCGCCACAGTGGCGCGGCCGGTGCGGCTGCCGGTCTCGGGCAAGGTGAAGTAAACGACGAGGCACAGGGCGACGACGACAATCATGTAGACCGCGACAAGCATGGGCTGTCCGGCGCCAACGAACGCAGCGGCGATCAGTGGCGCTGTGCCGCCGAAGACGGCGATGACGATCTGGTGTGCAAATCCGATCCCGGATACACGTACCGACGCCGGAAACAGCTCGGCCTGAATGGTCGGGTAGACGGCCTGCCAGATACCGAGAACTACCCATCCCGAGGCTGATACCAGAACGTAGACACCAAAGCCGGGCTGGTTGAGTAGGAGCAGGAGAGGGTAGAAGAGAACGATCATGCCGATGGCACCGACGATGGGGAAGATTTTGCGCCGGCCGAGCCGATCGGACAGCGCACCGCAGATCGGCACGATGACAACGAGCAAGGCCAACCCGATAACATTCCCGGTCAGCGTGGATGCCAGGTCCCGGCCGGTGGTCAGTTTGGCGTAGGTGGGAAGGAAGGTGGCCCAAGTGTAGTAGGCCACGGCCGGGGCAGAGAGTGCAGCCGCCTGCAGCAGCGCCTTGGGATGTTCGCGAAGCAGGTCCATCAGGCGCGCCGCTGCGGACTTTTGATCGACAAGGGCCGTTGCCTCAAACTCGGGGGTCTCTTCTGCCCGTGCCCTCAAGATCAGGCCAACGACGCCGAGGATGCCGCCCGCGATGAACGGGACGCGCCAACCCCAGGCGGCCAGGTCCGCTGGGGCAAAGGCTGATGTCACCATTGCTGCGGCGCCGGTAGCTGCGAGAGTCGCCAGGCCGCTCGCCGTATTGGAAAATGAACCGAACAGGCCCCTGCGGTTCGCGGGGGCGTGTTCGACCATGAAGGCGATGGCGCTCTGCGCCTCACTGCCGGCCGAGATTCCCTGGAGGATGCGTGCCACCAGGAAAAGAATCGGTGCGGCATAGCCGATGGTCGCAAACGAGGGTGTGAGGCCGATGATCAGGGCGCCGACCGCCATTCCGGAGATGGACAGCGTCAGGATGCGCCGCCGGCCGAAACGGTCGGCCAGTGGGGAGACGATGACTCCGCTGAGCGGGCGCACAACAAAACCTACTGCGTAGGTGAGCAGTGCTGCGACTAGGGATGCGAACGGGGAATCGCCTGGAAAAATCTGTCCCGAGAACACAGCCGCGAGCAGGCCGTAAATGTACCAGTCGTACCACTCCACGAAGTGGCCAATCGTTCCTGCCACCATATTCACGTTGCGGCGAGGACGCTTGGACACTTCGGGATACTCCGAAGGGTCCGGCCTGCCGACGGCTTCTTTTGAGGTCTTCATTGAACTCTCCATATTTTCACATTTGCTGCGGAGGGGTAATGGGGTGAGGGCGCTTAATGCTTGCCCGAAATTTGCTTTACTGCGGCTCTCTAACTCATCAGCACGACCAATGAGATCGGTTGCTGAGATCGGTTGCAATAACCTTACGAGTGATGAAAGTCGGTTGTCAACGTCTTGTTGAAGGGGTCGTTCCGAATCTGGGCCGCGCCGGCGTCTAGCAGGCGGCGACGCTATCCATGCTCTGGAAGCAGGCCTCCCGAACAGAAAGTAGGGCATCAGACCCGAGAAGGGCTGCTCTTGGACCTCGGGTCAAAGTGAAAGATGGCCAGGTCCGGCAGTCACGCATCTGCCGGGAGCGGTGTTTCGTTGTTGAAGTCCAGGTACTCCACCCCGGACCACGCGCATTCGAGGCTTCCGTAGGTGCACCAGTATTCGTCCCAGTGCGAGAGTTTCCATTGGTCTCGTTCCAGACCGCGGCGGGTAAGCCGTTCCCGCAGAAGTTCCTGGGGAACCCTTACCCGCACGACTGTGGTCTGGGAAGGTGGCCAGTGAAATTTCTCTGCTGCGCGGGTCAGGAAGTCGGGTACCTGAAAGTAAGCGCCGAATGGGGCATCGATTACTACCGACAGGCCGAGGCGCAGGTTCGCTCCAGTCACGTCCATGAGAGTGTCGTATTCGAGGGGCAGCAGGTTGTCGCGGTAGAAGTCGTTGGATTCCCGGTCGGTGGGGTCGTGTCCTGTTGCTTTCAGGGCGAACTCGACAAATCGTCCGCATACCCTGTCCTTGTCCAGGTAAGCGGCATCGTTCTCTCTTGCCGTTTTCTGGGCAACTGTCGTTTTACCTGAGCCGGCCGGGCCAATGACGATGAAGACGCTGGGGGCGGTCATCGGCGGGCCTCTGCCACCGCTGACAGGAACTCCTTGGCGGCTTTGGTGACGCGGTTGAAGTCGCCATCCGGCTGCCATGCTTTAGTCACGTAGCTGCCGACGCCGACACCTGCGACGCCGGCGGCAAACCATTCGCCTACGTTCTCAAGGGTCACGCCGCCTGCCGGCATGATCGGCAGATGGGCGAGTGGGGCGAGGATGGATTTGACGTAGGGGATGCCTCCGGCTTCGGTGGGGAAAAGCTTGAGGATGTCGGCACCCGCCTCGGCGGAGTTGACCAGCTCAGTTGGCGTGTAGGCGCCGCTGACGGTGGGTATCTGGTACCGGTTCGCTGTCCGGATCATTGCCGGGTTCAGTTGAGGGCTGACAAGGAAGTCAGCGCCGGCGCGGATGCACTCGTAGGCCGAGTGCTCGTCCAGTACCGTTCCGGCGCCGATGGCTACTCCGTTGGGCCTGTGCTTGGCGGCGAGCCTACGGATCACATCGACCGCCCCTGGGATCGAGAGGGTGATTTCAAGGGCTCGGAAGCCTCCGGTGATGGCGGCTTCTGCCACGCGTTCTGCCACTTCAGCGTTCTGGAGGCGGACGATCAGGACGGCGCCGGATTCGTCGATGGTCTGCAGGGTGCGAAGTTTCTTGTACATGCTTGCCTTTCTTGCGCCCCGGCGTGTTGATGTTCCCTATTGCCCGGGCAATGTTGAAGTGTCGTTGACAAACTTTCCCACTATCCATAGTGTTATTGCAACCGATCTCAGCAACCGATCTCATACAAGGGGGTATTGCGGTTGACTCACGTACGCACAATCATTCTGGGTGCTTCCCATTGGCATGTTCCGCTTTGCGCGCCGGCCATTGCCGAAGAGCACGAGGTGATCGGAGTCGGTGACGACGACGTATCCCGCGTCCAGGTGCAGGACCTGGCGGAAGGATGGGGGGCGCCGGTTGAAGCCGACTGGCGGAAGCTGGTTGATCTCCCCGACGTCGGCCTCGCATATGTCTTCGGCCCCCATGACGGTATGGCCGAAAAGTGTCTTGCGTTGATCGAGCGCGGTATTCCGTTCGTTGTGGAGAAGCCGTTGGGCACTTCCCTTGACGAGCTTTCCGCCGTGCGTCAAGCCGCGGAGGCAGCCGGCGTGCCTGCCACCGTCCCCCTGGTCCAGCGCGGTGGACCCACAGAGCAATGGCTTGCCAAGGCAGGCCGGCCCACGTACCAGCGAACCTCGTTCATTGCCGGCCCGCCAGCCCGGTATCTCGACAATGCCAATCCCTGGATGCTCGATCCTGTCAAGGCTGGCGGGGGTTGCCTGGCCAATCTGGGCCCACATTTTGTCGATCTGTTCCTTAGGGGCACGGGTGAGACCGTGGCGCGTGTGGACTCCCGGCTCTCATCGGCTCTTCACAACCAGGCTGTGGAGGATCATGCCAGCCTGATCATCACGACGCCGGAGGGACGCGAAGCCATCGTTGAGGTTGGCTACGCATTCCCTGGTTCGCCGCTTAAGCGCTACTGCAGCTTTACCTCGGTTGGTGAGGCAGGATTCGCATCCGTTGATTCGGACGGCACAGCTACGTTCACGGCACTGGACGGCACCACGGAGGTCGACAAGATCAATGTGGACAGCGACCCACTTTATGCTCCGTTCGTGCGGAGCGTCGCCCGGACGCTGGATGATGGATTCCTGGGCCTGACTACGTTGGCCCAGCTCGAAGACGTCATGCGCCCCATTTGGCAGGCCTATGACAACCAGCACGGAGGAAGAGAACATGTCTGACTTGAGTATCGACGTCGTTGCAAAAGCTGCTGGTGTCCATAGGTCAACGGTCTCCCGGGCTTTCTCACGCCCCGAGGCGGTGAAGAGCGAAACACGCGAGCACATCCTTCGGGTCGCCGAGGGACTCGGCTACACGATGAGTCCACTCGCCCAGGCGCTTCGCCGGAAAACCAGCACGTTCATCCCGCTGATCGTCCCTGACATCACCAACCCGTTCTTCGCTGAACTTGCCAAGACGATGACGCAGGCGGCGGACGAGCGCGGCTACCAGCTGCTGCTCTGCGTCACCAATGGTGACCCTGCCAAGACCGATGGATACTTCACCGCCATGCAGGCCATGTACGCCCCCTTCGGAATTGTGGCTCCATCGACAAAGGTCGATACCGAGGCCATGAAACGCTTCGACTTCGGCCATAAAGTCGTGGTGATCGACCGCGTGGAAGGTGACGACTCCGTTCCCACAGTCACCGTCGACAGTCGCCAGGGAATCAGGCTCGCACTGGACCACCTGCACGCGTTAGGGCACACCTCGATTGGCTACGTATCCGGCATTGCCGGGACGCACACCGCCCAGGACCGGATGGACGCCTATTTGGAGCTGTCCGCCGAGAGCGGCAACGCACCTGTCGTGCTGGACAGCGGGTCGGATCTTGATGCGGGCACGCGCGGGGCAGAACATTACCTGGAGATGGACAATCCTCCAACGGCAATCATCGCCGCCAATGACATGGTGGCCTTTGCGGTCATTTCGGCGCTCGGCCAACGTGGAGTACGGGTACCGGAAGACGTGTCGGTTATCGGGTTCGACGGTCTCGCTCTCGGCGCCCGGTTTAACCCTCCTTTGACGACGGTTCGCCAGCCGATTGCCGACATGGGACACATCGCCATTGAACTGGCTGAGAAGCAGAACGCGGATGGCTCCGTGGACCACATCGTCCTCGAACCTGAGCTTCTGGTCCGCCGCTCCACCTCTGGACCACGCAAATGACCAGGGCGCAGGAGTCAACGCTCCGGCGCCTGCCGGGCCTTCAGCACACAGACCACGTCGGCCTGACGGTTCCAAACCTTGACGAAGGCATCCGGTTCTTCGTCGAAGTCCTCGGAGCCGAAGAGCTCTACCGCTCCGAACGCGGGCCCGATGAAGAATTCATGCCCACAAACTTCGACGTCCCGGCAGATGCCAAGCTCACGCTCGCCATGCTGCGCCTGCCACCAAACCTCAACATTGAGCTTTTCGAATGGAGCAGCACTCAGCGGCGTGGTACCCCGCCGCGGCACTGCGACGCCGGCGGCCACCACCTGTGCTTCGTCGTGGACGACGTCGACGAAGCGATCGCAGTGCTGCAGGCAACACCTGGAGTACGGGTGCTCGGAGAACGCAAGGAAGTTGCCGGCGACAGCCCCCGAGTAGCCGGCAACCGCTGGACCTACTTCATCACCCCATGGGGATTGCTGATGGAAATCGTGGACCGATCCCGCGTCGCAGCCCCGCCCCCGCTGGTCGGTCCCACGGACTGGGCAACACCTCCAAACACTTCCAGAAAGGACATAAACAAATGCGGCTAGCGGGTCACACACTAGGCACCCCGAACCACACGGTTCCCCAAGCACTTGATCTCTTCCGAGCCGCAGGGCTCGATGCAGCCGAGGTCATCTACCAGGATGACTACAAATCAGGGTTGCCATTAGGTGACCGGCGTGCTGCGGTGGAGGCAATGAAGGCGGCCGATACCGCAGGGATACCCATCGTAGGTCTGACGCCTTACACGACCGCCATCAACTCACTGTACGACGCGGAATGGCGCACAGCAGTTGATGAATTTCGCGGCGCCATAGAAACCGCACACCTGCTCGGCGCTGACCGGGTCCGTGTCTATGCCGGTTCCTGGCACCCTGGGGACAACGACCACACGGCGCGTTGGGCAAAACTGCGTGAAGCATTGGAGACCCTGGCGCCCGAAGCTGGCCAGGCGGGCGTTCGCCTCTGCGTGGAAAACCACTTCGGCACCATGACCCAGACCGCGGCGGCCACCGCTGCCCTAGTCCGGGAAATTGACCATCCGGCGGTCCGCGTTCTCTATGACCAGGCGAACCTGACCTTCACGCACGACGAAACGTTCGAACAGGCCTTTGCTGTTCAAGGAGATCTGGTCGGTCACGTGCATGTGAAGGACCTGGTCTTCACGGATCCCAACGCAGCCTTCCGCGCCACGGAAACGGCCCGGGTCAACGCTTCCGAACGGGCTGTCAGGTCGCGCGTGGTCGGAGGCGGCGTCGTTCCATGGTCCGACATCCTCGCCGCGTTGCTGCAGCACGGCTACGACGACGTGCTGAGCATCGAGCTCGAGTACCGCTGGCATCCTCAAGACCTCCCCGCGCCCGAGGACGGATTCCGGGAATCCGCCGCCGTCCTTCGCGCCATGCTCTCTGACCTGACTGAAGTAAGGAACGCCTGATGAACACCAACCGTCTACGCGTCGGAGTTGTCGGCGCGGGCAATATCGCCACCATTGCCCAATTGCCCACCCTCGTGCAACGTGCCGACGTCGAATTGGCCGCCTTGGTGTCCCGCCGGGATGACCCAAGCAGCCTGGTCAGGCGCTGGGGATTCGGCGCCGCCTACAAGACCGTGGAGGACATGGTGGATTCGCAGGAGCTGGATGCAGTCTTCGTGCTGACGCCACGTTCCGAGCACGCCCACGCCGTCCAGCTATGCCTGAGCCATGATGTCGACGTGTTCTGCGAAAAACCCTTGGCTCCGGCAACCGATGAGGCGGAACGTCTGGCAGACCTCGCCGACGAGCGCGGCCGCATCCTGATGGTCGACTTCAACCGCCGCTACGCTCCCGTCTACACTGCCGGCCGGGAAGTTTTCGGTACCAAAGGCGCCACCTTCTGCGTCGCCCAGAAAAACCGCCCCGGCTCCGAATACCGTGCAACATTCGAAAATGCCATCCATATGGTCGATCTCCTCCGCTGGTACTGCGGCGGCGAACCCGAGCACGTCGCCGCCCACGCCGCTGGTGACGACCCCTGGGAAGAAGACGGCGTCGCAGCAACCATCCGCTTCAGCACCGGGAACACGGGCGTCCTGATGGCCGCCCGCACAGCAGGAGCGTGGAACGAGAAGTTGGATGCCTATGGTGACGGAAAGACAGTAGAGGTCAGGGCGCCCGAAACGGTCTCGACCACAGTCAAGGGCGTCACCACATCCCGGGAACTCAGCGCAGAGGCGTATGGCTGGGCTACTGCGACGGACACTCTCGGATTTTCCGCCGCCGTTAACCATTTCCTGGACCGCGTCGCTGACAGGCAACAGCCACTGACCTCAGGCCGTGAAGCCGTTCACACCCAACGATTGCTCGACCGGATCCTCGCCGCTTCCGGGCTCCCGACAGAGGAACAAGCCGGCCGGGAATGGGCCAGCCACGCAGTGAACGGAAGCTGAACAACCAAGCTCGCCCATCCTTCGGGTTAGGTCTTGCACCGAGAACTGTTGAAACCACGGCCTCCACAAGCCGCTGAGCATAGGGAGGCACAAAATAGCTCCAAACCGCCTCCACCAGAGCAACCCGAAAATCGGGGGAGCGGGACGACAACCGCTGCGCGGCCGGCTCACCCCTCTCGTTGGTATCCTGCTGGTCGCGTTCAGCGCCAGACAGGCGGTTTCGGCGGTATCCCCACTCCTTGGTCCAATAAGCGGTGACCTACCCCTCGACGCCGTGACGACCGGGATCCTTGGTATGCTGCCGACCGCCGGCTTCGCAGCGATGGGCTTCCTGGCTGTCCCTCTGATCCGCCGTACCCAGCCCGAACACCTGCTGCTGGTGTCAATCCTGCTGACAACACTCGGCCAGATCGGACGCGCACTGGGGTCGACTACCCTCGCCTTTTTGGTGTTCACCTGTGTCGCCATGCTGGGGATCGGGGTGGTAAATGTGGTGATTCCGCCGCTGTTGATGAAGTATTTCCCCGATAAAATCGGGATCCTCCCTGCCCTCCACGTGACACTCCTCGCCGTCAGCACCGCCGTGGCCGCCCAAGCCGCCATACCCTTGGCGGGTATGTATGGCTGGCGGTTCTCCATCGGTATCTGGGCGGTAATCAGCGCCGCCGCAACGGTACCCTGGCTGACGGTCCTTGCGGGCAGGCGTACGGCTGCCCGCGTCAGGAAACCGCCAACCAGCGAAGTACCGCCGCCCCGCACCAGCGTGATCAAGCCCTGGAGATCATCGATTGGCTGGGGTACGGCACTAATCTTCGCGGGTTGCTCGAGCAACACGTTTGCTGCCCTTACATGGCTTCCGGTTGTTGTTATAGACAGAGGGATGAGTCCGGGAACCGCCGGGTTCATGTTGGCGCTCTATTCCATCCTCGGCCTGCCGGTCGGCCTTGTTGTGCCTTTTGCTGTGGCAAGGATGCCTCGCCCGCTACCTATCGCAATCCTGTTCGTCGTCACGTTCTCGGTCGGCTATGGAGGCATCATCTTTGCTCCGATAACTTCTGCCGCAGTGTGGGTAGCCATCGCCGGGCTTGGTCAGGGCGCATACTCCTTCGTGTTTACCATGATCAATAAGCGAGCACGAACACAAACCGGGTCGGGGGTACTGTCCGGGTTCGCCCAGGGAGTCGGCTACACCCTCGCAAGCCTCGGCCCATTCCTTTTTGGTCTCCTGCATCAGCCAGGGGACCACTGGCTACCCTCGTTCGGCATGCTCGGAGCCTGGCTCCTCGTGCTTACCGTGGGAGCCCTGATGATCAACAGACCGCGCGAGCTTGAGGATGCCTTCCCGGGCGAGACCGCCAGGCACTCAACAGAGCAAGACACTGACGCGGTGCCCGGCTCCAGCTGCTCACAAAGTCGACATCATCTTCGCTGACAACCCAGAACGCCAGTACTCCAAAGCCTGAGCCAAATAATTCCTTGACAGACCCTTTTCGCCATCCTATGTTTATTGCAACCGATCTCAGCAACCGATCTCATTTCTACTGATATGAATGCAACCGATCTCAAAGGAGAGACGCAATGATCAAAAGTGCAGGTTCTTTGACTGCTGTTGCCCTGGCCGCGGCACTGCTGACAGGCTGCTCAAGCAGCAATCCGGGCGACGCCGGCAACAACAGTGAAGCCGGTCCCGTGACGTTGACGTACTGGGACTTCATGGACCCGAGCCAGAACAACCCCCGGTCCGCGGCGCTGAAGCAGAACATCGAGAACTTCGAGAAGGAAAATCCCAACATCCATGTCCAGCTTTCGACGGTTTCCTTCGGCGACATGATCAGCAGGCTCCCGCAGGCGGCAGCAGCGGGTCAGACGCCGGACGTTGTGAAGATGTACGCACCGGTGGTTCCACAGATGGCTGCCGCCCAGGTCTATCAGCCGCTTCCAGGGGAGGCCAAGCAGATCACCGACTGGCTGCGCCCGGTGGATAAGCTGGCGGACAAGGATGGAAAACAGGTAGCCGTGCCGTACGACTACCGCACCTGCACCCTCTATTACAACGACAAGATCCTCAAGCAGATCGGAGCGGCAGTACCCACGACATGGGACCAGGTCGCGGACGTAGCTGGAAAAGCAGCAGCCGCCGGTTATACGGGGTTTGGGACGGGATTCTCCGGCGTCGACAACTCGGCGATCATCTCGACCTTCTTTGATTGCTTCATGAGTCAGGTGGGGCAGGAAGTCTCAGGTCAGGACGGCAAAGCCACCTTCAACACTGAGAAGGGCAAGGAATTCGCCGACTTCCTTGTCAAGCTCAAAAAAGCCGGAGGCATGTCCAAGAGTGTGGTGGGGGACCAGTACTCCACAGTCAATGACGGTCTCCAAAACGGCACTGTGTCGATGGCCGTCCTTGGAACTGAACGCCTGTTGACCCTGCAGAAGGCGAACCCGGACATCAAGTCCTCCACCCTGCCCAAGACCTCAAACGGCTCGGATACCGGATCGACATTCGGCTGGACGCTTGGCATCGGTGCCGGGAGCAAGCATGCCCAGGCCGCTTGGAAGTTCATTGAGTACATGACCGGCCCGAAAGCCGGGGCAGTCATGGCAACCGGAGGTGACGTACCCACTCGCTCCGCGACCTTCAAGGATCCCTACTTCACCACTCTCGGGGCCAAGACCGTGCTGGACGTCAGTAAATTCGTCGAGCAGCACAGCGAGCCACACCCCTACCCGGACAACTGGATTGCTATCGCGGGGGGCCTCGCCGGCGCCGGCCAGGAGCTGTACCTCAACAACCGTTCAGCGGACGAGTTCATGAAGATTGCCCAGGACGCGGCCAACAAGTGAGCCTCGGTCCGGACTGGAATAACGACGGAACAGCCCTGGCCCCAGGAAAGCGAACCTCATGTCAGTGACACAAGTACAACGCACAGCGCGGAGTATCAAACCCCGAATCCGGGCTTCCCGGAAAGACCGCGCTGTCTGGCTCTACGTCGTCCCGGTCGTAGCGGTCTTCCTCTTCGTCTTCGTCGGGCCCCTGGTCTTCACAGCCTGGACTGCCCTCCACGAAACCACGTACTACCAGATCAAAGAATTCTCCGGTCTGAATTCGTTCACGAAGCTCTTCTCAGACAAGGACCTTCCCAAACAGATCGGCACCACCCTTGCCTTCTCACTTGGTGCGCTGGCCATCGCCGTGCCGCTGGGGTTTGCCTCTGCAATGGTCTTGAACAAGATCATCCGCTTCAAGCGGACGGTCCGGAGCCTGTTCCTGCTTCCTTGGCTGATGTCCCAAGCCACCGTCGGCACACTGTGGCTGTGGTTCCTCAACCCCAACTACGGTCCGGGCACGGCCATCACTAAGGCTCTTGGTTTCGGACCCACGGACGTGTTCTCATCGCCTGGTTCGGCCCTTGTGGCCGTGACCCTCATCACCGCATGGTGGTCTTACCCCCAAGCCATGGTCCTCTTCCTCGGGGCTCTGCAGACCGTTCCCATGGAACTTTACGAGAGCCTTCGCGTCGACGGAGGGAATGCCTGGCAGGGGTTTGTGAACATCACGCTGCCCTTCCTCCGGAACACCATCGTCTCGGTCGTGGTCGTCCTGATGATGCTTTATGTGCAGATGGTGACCATCATCCTGGTCACCACGCGCGGCGGCCCGCTTGGCGGTACCGAAACGCTCTCCATGCGCGTATTCAACAAGACGTTCCAGAACTTCGACCTGTCGGGAGCTTCGGCAACGGCCATCCTGCTCTTCGCGATCAACATCGCCCTGACCCTGGTAGCAATCCGCTTCCGACGGAAGGACACCCTGTGACTGCCACTATCCCCGCCCGACGCCGACGCCCGGGGCAGATTCTGCAACGGTTACCCATTTGGGCCGTTATTACCGTGACCGCTGCCCTGGTGCTGCCACCCATCCTGTGGATCTTGTCGACGTCCCTGAAGACTGAAGCCAATACGGTGGCTTTCCCGCCGGTATGGATCCCCGACCCGGTCTCCTTCGGCAGCTACGGCGGGCTGTTTACCTCCGCCAATATTCGCTTCTTTGCGAACTCACTCATCTACGCCGTCGGGTCAATCGTCTTGGCCTTGGCTGTGTGCATACCTGCAGCGTATGTCGCCACCCGCTTCCGCGGCCGCCGAATGGAGGCCCTCATGACGGCAATCCTCGTGCTGTCCATGGTCCCTGGTGTCGTCGTTTTCATTGCGCTCTATTCGATGTTCGTCAAAACGTCCCTCATCAACACCTACCCTCTGCTGATCGTGGTCTACACGGGCATCATCTGCGGACAAACGATCCTGTTCCTGCGGAACTTCATCGAAAACATCCCCGTTGAGATCGAGGAAGCAGCGGCGATCGATGGCTGCAGCCGGCGCCAAATCCTCCTGCGGATCGTATTGCCCCTGATCCGTCCTGGTATAGCAGCCGTTGCAATCTTCATCTTCGTGTTCGTCTGGAACGACTTCCTTGTCGGAACCGTCCTCGCAACAACCGAGGACATGAAGACCGTGCAGAACGGCATCGTCCGCTACATCTCCACCGGCTTCGGCAACTTCTGGGCCTCCTTCGGCGCCTTCGTCATCGTCGCCTTCGTGCCCGTCCTGGGCATCTTCGCCATATTCCAACGCTGGTTCATCGCAGGCCTGACCTCGGGAGGCGTCAAATCATGACCGTAACGGAACAGGCTCCCCGGGTCGCCGTCGTTGGAGCAGCCGGCTGGGCCGGATCACGACACGCACGAGCATTCGCCGCAGCCGGTGCCAACGTCGTCTTCCTTGTTGACAAGGACCACCGCGCCTACCCACTCGCCCAGGAACTGGGCGCAGTGCTGCTACCCAGCACAGAGACACTCCGCCCCGAGGACCTGGACCTAGTCGTCGTTGCCCTCCCAACCACCATGCAACCGGACGTTTGCGCAGACCTTCTCAGCAGGGGATTGCGTGTCCTGACCGAAAAACCGGTAGCCGCAGACGCAGAGGGCGCCGCCGTCCTGGCCGCTGCATCCGGCGTCAGCGAACGCCTCATGGTCGGGTACACGCTCCACCAGCACCCCGCCGCACCGGTTGTCTCTCAATGGGTCAGGGACCACGACGTGGTCGCCGTGTCCGTCCGCTCCGTGGCCCATAAACAGAAGGTCGACTCGTGGCGCGCCGACCCGAAGGAGGGCGGCGTCGCCGTCATCAACGGCATTCACGCCATCGAACTAGTCTCCTCCTGGTTCGATGGCGACCCGAGAGTACTGGCCACCAGCGCCAGCAGCAGCCTGTACGGCTCGCCGGTACCAGAACACGTCGTCGCCACCCTCGAATTTCCTGAGGGCACGGTGTTTAACCTTCAGAGCTACTGGTCTCCCTGGCAGGAGTCTCAAGGTCTCAACCAAGGGGACTGGAGCCTCACCATCGATGTCCTGGCAAGCACCGGCCGGATGCTGTGGTCCAACGATTCCCTCCACGCGTGGGAACGGGACGGCAGCCAGTACGAGAAGACCTTCGATCCCTCGGACCTCTTCCTTCGCCAGGCCGAGTCGGCTCTGAGGTTCTGCTCGGGTGAAACCCCTGCAGTCACATTCGCCCAGGCACTCCGCGCCACCGAAATCGCCGATGCCCTCCTGGCAGCTGTAGCCTCCCGAGCTAAGGACGAGCTCGCCCCGTAGCATCATCAAACCTGACCACATGGCGACCGGCCGAACCGAGCAATCTCAACTAAGGAAATGAACATGAAACGATCACCTCACACTCCAGCCGCGGGGGGACCGCGGTGCACCCACATTCATGGAAGCGATATCAAATGAGCCTCAAAGACCAGGTGGTTCTGGTAACCGGATCCAGCGGCGGAATCGGCGACGCCGCTGTCAGCGCACTCAAAGCTGCAGGCGCCATCGTCGTTGGCGCTGACCGTTCCCCCAAAGAGGACCAGCCCTTGGAGGCGTTCTACCCCCTCGACATCACCTCGGAACAGCAATGCGCAGCCGCAATCCAGGACATCGCATCCAAACACGGCCGCATTGATGTCCTGATCCACGCAGCGGGAGTGCTCGGCCCCACCCCCGGCATTATGGAGACAACAACCGAAGAGTTCGACTCCATTCTGAGGATCAACGCCTCCGCGACCTTCACGATGGTGCGGGAAACAGCCAAATCGATGCTCGAGTCCGGCACCGCCGGCGCCATCGTGGTCCTGTCCTCCGTTGCGGCCAAGGAAGCACGCCTCAACTACCTGCCGTACAACGCGAGCAAGCTAGCGGTACTTCACATCATGTGGTCATTCGCCGAGCTGCTCGGGCCCAACGGCATCTCCGTTAACGCCATCGCACCAGGCCCGGTGAACACACCCATGTGGGCACAATTCGCGAAAGACTCCGGACCGGACGCGGCTGCCAACCGGGCGAAGCGGGCCGCACAACTGCCGATGCGCCGGTTCGCCGAACCCGACGAAGTCGCCCGCGCCATCCTCTTCCTCGCCGATCCCGACAACCGCTACATCACAGGCGTTTCCCTCGATGTGGCAGGCGGAGCACACCTGGGAATCGGAACCTGAAACCAACCGGCACGGGGCTTCTCACATGCCGTCGCCCAGCGCTGCTATGCCTATGCCCCCAACCCATCCAATATCAACGCTTCAAGGCTGGTCTCATCTCCTGGAAAGTAATTCAACAATCGGAGACGAGTAGGAAGGCCTTGACCCAAGGAGACACTTAATGCGACATCATCACACTGCCCTGCACGTAACGGATATGGAGCGCAGCGCGCGATTCTACGTGGATGGCCTTGGACTGACCCGCTTGGATGCGTGGACGTCGGGACCATACATCGGCGAACTTTACGGCCGTCCCAACGTAAAGGTCAAAGCCATGCTTCTCGCTACCGGTGACGGAGCCTTCCGGCTGGAACTTGCCCATGCCGAGCCTCTACTGCCCGCAGTCGACCCATCAGAGGCGCAGCCGGGCACAGCACACCTTGCCTTCACAGATATCGACGTACGGCAGGTTTACGCCAAGATGACAGCTCTTGGTTACGAGGCGGTATCCGAACCCGTTGCCCCGGCCTCAGGCCCCATTGCAGGCGGGTGGCTGGTCTACCTCCTCGATCCAGACGGAAATCGGGTGGAGCTCATTCAGGCGCCCGACTGGCAGGGAAGCGACAAGTCTTGAGCCATCGGGACCCAGAAGAACATGCCCGGAATCCTCGGACGCCAGGTGAGGATATCGGGCCGTAGACGATACGCAAGAAAACAGGGGCTACTTGACGGTTCGGACGAAAAGCCGCCGTCACGCATCAAACCTCTAGGCGCCCGCTCATGGTGCCGGTCCAAACCTTTGAAGGGAACCTCGTGAGTCCAGCAGCCCGATCCATGATTCCCGAGCAGAGGCACCAGGAAATCCTCCGCCTCCTGCGGCAGGAGGGCATTCTGAGTGTCCGCGGCCTCACGGCCTATATGAATGTCTCTCACATGACGGTCCGTCGTGACATCACTGCCCTGGAGTCCACTGGCCAAGTGAGCTCAGTCCGTGGTGGTGTTCGGCTCACAAAGCAGCACGGCCAGAAACCTGCAGGGGAACCCAAACTTCGGGCCCGACCCGGAGCCCCGCGCGAAAAGGCGATTGCCAAGCTCGCAGCCCAATCAATAAAGGATGACATGGTTGTCTTCCTCGACGCCGGCACCGCGTGTCGATCACTCGTGCCCTTCCTCGCCGCGCGCCGGCACCTTACCGTAGTAACCAACGACTTCCACATCGTCACAAGCTTGTTCGCCTACCCGAACATAGAAACCATCCACACTGGCGGAGCAGTGGACCCGGCGAGCGCTTCCAGTCAGGGGCCCCTCGCCACCGAAGCGCTCAAATTCGTCAACATTGATTTGTCCTTCCTCAGCAGCCGGACGTGGAACATTTCCAGGGGCCTCATGGCACCTTCCATGGACGAAATCGAGGTAAAACGGGCAGCCCTCAAAGCGTCGTCCTCGAGGTTCCTACTCGCGGACAGCACCACGTTCGGCACCGTCTCCCTTTTCAACGTTGCACCTTTGCAGATGCTCGATGCTGTCGTAACCGACGATCGACTACCACTAGACGTGCAAAACAATATCCGACAACTCGGGGTTACCGTCCGCTTGGCTACTTTCGGCGAAGGAGGCCCAAGTCCACTCGCGTACGCAACCGAAAGGGGGCCCGGTGGTAACGCGCGATCCTGAGCGGCAGGCGTCACAGGGCAACGGCGGTGCCGGTATCAGTCATGTTGTCCGAGCGCCCGGTTGGCGGGGGAAGATAAGCAGCGTGCTCGTGGCGGTGGCGAGGAGTTCACCGCTGGCGGTGCTGAGGCGCCCTTCGGTGAATATCACCCGCGGGCCGGATTTTACGACTGACCCCTCCGCACGAAGTTCACCCTTGTTGAGCGTGATTGGTCGCAGGTACTTGACCGCCAGATCGATAGAGGTGTAGCCGATCCCGACTTCCAAGGTACTGTGTGCTGCGCAGCCGAGCACCGTGTCGAGGAGCGTGCAGGCCAGGCCGCCGTGCACCATTCCGAGGGGGTTGTAGTGCGCTTCTCCCGGCCAGCACTGGAACTCGACGTGTCCGTACCTCGCATCGACGAGATCGAAATTCATGAGGGAAGCGATCGGCGGCGGCGCAATGCTGCCGTCGCGGAGGCCGGAAAAGTAGTCCAGACCCGACAGCCGTGGCAGCTGTTCGAGCGCGATTGCCGGATCAATCCAGGTGAAGGTTTCCGACCGTTCCGCTGGGTTGTTGGTTGACATGAGGTTTCCTCCTAATTTTTGGTGAGCCCGTAATCGCCTCGCTCGAGCCCATGGAACAACCACCGCGCGACTTCCCAGGGGAGGCCTTGGGGCATCTCAGCCCTTAGCCCAGAACCCGACGGCGGCCGAACGGGTACGTGCGTGTACACCGGCGAGGCTCGTGAGGGCGCAAAGGCCCGCTCACCGCCTACGGATGCGTTAGATCCGCTTCTGGGATTTTCGGGTTCGGCTGTGACTCGGCAGACTTGGTGCGGTTTACGCGGGCCACCGAGCGGAGCAACACCAGGCCGAAGCCCGCTGCCGCCCAAAGCGCGAGGACGCCAAGCGATGACCATGCGGCCGTTCCGTTGAAGTAGCCGTAGTCATTGACGGCTCGGACCGCTGCGCCGGGGGGAAGAATCGCTGAGACCGCTTGCCCCCACGAGGGCAGGATGTCGTAGCCGATGGTCGCTCCGCTGACGGCGTTGCCTACGATGGTTAGCGTGATGACTGCTAGGGCGATCCCCGCAGCTCCCAGCCAGGCGCCGAGCGCCTTGGTCGTGAACGCGACCGACGCGGAGAGCAGCGCGAGAGTTGCCGCGAGCAGCGGCCACGGGGCCGTCAGGGCTCCGAGGATGGGGCCGGCGATTGTTGCCCCGACGACGCCGATCAGTACGGCGAATCCGCCCATGGCATACAGGCGGTGGCGCAGCCTGATCTTGTCAGCGGCCCCGGTGAGACCTTGCGCCAGAACAAATGACGAGAGTGTGACGCCGAATACGACGTAGAAGGCAGATAGCCCTCGGCTGTCGTACTGCGCCAGCGGCACGAGGTCTTTCTCCTGCAGGGTAAGCCCGGCATGGTCCGCTACGCCATGGACCAGAGCGCGGGCCGCTCCGCTCTCGCTGAGGCCCTTTGCGCCGGCGTAGTCGAACTGCAACGTGGTTGGCGCGGTCAGGGCCATCGCCGCAACCGCGTCGCCATTTTGAACCATCTGGGTGCCTGCGTTGAGCGAGGTGACCTCGGTCACCGTGACGGCGTCGCCCAGTCCCTTTTGAGTTGCCGTGGCGAGCGGTTCGCCCACTACAGCCAGCGGCAAGTGCAACGGTGCGGGGCTGCGCTGAATGCCGACGTAGATGGCGATGAAGGCCGTACCAATGATGAGCCCGGTAAGAACCAGGGCTATCCACGCGCTGTGCTGAGTTCCGGGAGCGGCATTCCCGGCCCGGGCTGGATGGGGAAATGACATCTTCAGGGCTTCCTCGACTAGAATGGTTTGAATATCAAACCGAGGCAATCGTACAGGAGGCGGTTTGAAAAACAAACCATCGAAAGACTCACTCGCCGTTGCTCTTGGCGCGATCGATGACCGGTGGTCGCTCCACATCGTTCGCGCGCTGGCGTTCGGCGCGTCGCGGTACACCGAAATATTGCGTGCCGTGGGAGCGCCAAGGGACATCCTTGCATCGCGTTTGAAAAAGCTCACGGAGTCCGGGATCGTCCAACAGCGGTTGTCGGAAAGCAGCGGGGGCTCCGGGTATGAACTCACCCAAAAAGGAAGGGATTTGGGCCAGGTCATCTTGGTTCTGAAGCGCTGGGGTGACGCATACCGGGACGCGGACGTTCCGGTAGTCGAGTTTGTGCATGATGCGTGCGGCGAAATGTTTGTGGCTGAGGTGCGCTGCGAAGCTTGCGGAAGGCCTGTCAAGTCAGGAGAGCTCTCTGTCCGCCACCCGGAGGAGGCCTGCTAGCCGGCCAGCGATCGGACGCGGGGTGCCCGCCCGATCGCCGCCGAACACACCACGCCACGCAGCCGGAATTCACGGCTTGTGAGCGCCGAAACAAGCGGCTGGTGAGGCGAGCTCGAAGGCCTTGATCTCACCCTCCAATTTCATCGAGAAAGACGGGACGTCGTGCAAAAATCCGTCCAGTGGGGACCTGCCGGTCTGGGGATCCCGACGATTCGCGCTCGCATGGAATGACAGCGTACGGCTGAATTGTTGACGGCTTCCTTCGCAGCGTTCGGCCTCTTATGGCCTTTGGGGCCCTCTTTCCGGCAGGACCTGGGTGGGCACTGCAGCACAGTGCCGCCATTAGGACAAGGACGTGACGCCCAGTTTCCGCACCGTTGCCGTTCCGCCTTCGACGCACACGTCGGTGCCCAGGTTCCCAGACCGGGGGAACACCAGATCGCTCAGGACAACCCTGCCGTCTTGGGCGAAAACTTCCACCGAGCACTGGTCGACGATTATGCGGAGCCTTAGCGCGCCGCCGTCGAGCTTCACTGGTGCGGACTCGGCCGACGCGAACTTTTCGTGGAAGGCGGTGTTTCCGGAGTTGCGGCGATCCAGGGTGAGCCGGCTCGTCAGGGCATCGAAGGTGAGGGCCGTTGCGGTGCTCCCGTCCGTTGCGCGGAGGAGCTTGAACGCGATGGTCCGTGCCGTGCCGGGCAGGATCTCGGCGTCGATCAGCTGGGCTGATCCGGGCATCGCGTGGGGCAGTTGCAAAAGGGAGTTGTGAAGTTCCATGTTCTGGATGGTGCGGGCCGGCTCCCCGGAGTCCAAGGTCAGCACGGGGCGCTGCACCAGGCGCGGCAAGCCGTCTACCGTCGCGAGCTCGATCTCGCGGGCAAGCGACATGCTGGAGCGCCACGGGGACGTGGGCAGGGAGTTGGCGTAGTCCCAGTTGTTCATCCAGCCGATCATGATGCGGCGGTTCTCCGGGGCGTTGCTGAAGGAGACGGCGGCGTAGTAGTCACGTCCCCAGTCGAGCCACAGACAATGTGTGAGATCTACGTTCCCGTCGGCATCCGTTGGAGCGAGCGAATCAGGGTCGGCGGTGAACTGTACCCCGTCGAAGTCGCCGACGAAGTATTGCCCTCCGGAGCCGCCGGCTACGGCTCCCGGGTTGATATTGACCACCAGGACCCATTTGACGTTGTCCGGGTCTCCGTCGACGGGGAGCGGGAAGAGGTCGGGGCATTCCCATTCGCCGTCGCTGGCGTTGGCGGGGCCGAAGGTGCTCAGGTATTCCCAGTCTTTGAGGTCGGCGGAGCGGTACAGCACGACCTGCTGGTGCTGGGCCTCCACCGCCACCATGATCCAGCAGGAACCGGCCGGTCCCTCGTAGCGGAACACCTTGGGGTCCCGGAAATGGGCCGAGCCGCGGGCAAGCACCGGGTTGCCTGCGTATTTGCTCCAGGTCATGCCGGCGTCCGTTGAGAACGCGAGAGACTGGGCTTGTGTCCCTTGGTGCGTCGAGCCTTCCTTGAAGGCGCTCGTGTAGATGGCCACCAAGGCCGGATCTTCTGCTGTGCCGAATCCCGACGTATTGCCGTGGTCCACCACGATGCTGCCGGAAAAGACGTCTTCTTCCTCGTCGCAGGCGATGGCCACCGGGTGTTCGGTCCAGTGCAGAAGGTCGGTTGAGGTGGCGTGTCCCCAGGACATGTTGCCCCAGACGTTGTCGAAGGGGTTGTTTTGGTAGAAGAGGTGGTAGACGCCTTGGTGCCACACGAGTCCGTTGGGGTCGTTCAGCCACGTGTTCTTGGCTGTGTAGTGAAGTATCGGGCGCATGGCGGGGGCGGTTTCTTCGGCGTGGCCCCCGGCAGGGTGTGTTGTTGTTTCAGTCATCGGAGTTCTTTCGGGAAGTCTGGGCCAGTTCCAGGGATCGGATTAGTTCCGCCCGCGTTGGCGGGTTCGCTCCGTGCCGTCCGACCGTTATGGCCGCGGCGAGGGAGGCGGCTGTTCCCAGGCGGGTGAGCTTGCCGTAGCCGAAATCGTCCTCGGGGTCCTCGATGAGGCCGGCGATAAGCGATGACATGTAGGAGTCGCCTGCGCCGACAGTGTCTTTGACGAGTACTGGTGGTGCCGGCACGTCGATCTCGGCGGCATTTGAGCGCAGATAGGATCCGGATGCGCCGTCGGTGATGATTGCAAGTTCTGTCCCGAGATCAAGCAGTCGCCGCGCGACGTCGTGAGGAGACGTGCGCGGGTAAAGCCACCGGGCGTCGTCCGAACTGAGCTTCACGACGGTAGCCAGGGCAACTGTGTGTTCGAAGGTCCTGAGCGCTTCAGTGTGGCTGGGGAGCAGTGTCGGGCGGATGTTGGGGTCGTACGTGACCAAGCAGCGGCGGGAGAACAGTTCCAGCAAGGACCGGACTTGGGTTGCTCCGGGCTCCGTGAAGGAGGCCAGTGACCCCGTATGCAGCACCTTCGGGAGGAAAGTGGGGCTGATGTGGGGGAGGTTCCATTCGAAGTCGAATTCGTACTCTGCGGAACCGCTGCTGTCCAGAAGCGCCCTGGCTGTGGAGGTGCGGCTGAGGTGTTCGGCTCCCGGGAACAGGTGTACTCCTGCGGTGTCCAGGTGTTGTTGGATGTTCCTGCTGCGTTCATCCCTGCCCAGTGCGGTGAGAAATGCGGTGCTGACGCCTAGCCGGCCGAGTCCGAACGCGACGTTCATCCCTGATCCGCCGGGAAACTCGACGGGCCCTGCGGCGGTGTTAATGATGTCGATTATGGCCTCGCCGACGACGACGACATCCGTTTCAGGGCATGGGGGAACTGGGGTGCTATGCATTCGGGGTCCTTGGAGGGTTGGGCGCGTCCTCTACTGGGCGCGCTCGAAGGTCAGGTGTTGGGGCGTGTAAGTGAGTCCGGTGCTGCTCTGCTCGAAGCGTCCTGATGTTTTGGGGAGGCGACGGAATCGCGGAGGACCAGGGGACAGGGGAGAAGGGTCGGGTGAGCGGCGAACAGCTGCAGGTCGGTTTTTCCCTCGATGGCGTCGATCAGGTTTTCGGTGGCCCAGGCGCCCATTTCGTAGTGCGGAAGGGCGACGGTTGTCAGGGCGGGGTAGATGTTTTCGGCAATAAGTTGTTGGTTGTCGAAACCGACGATGGAAATGTCGTCCGGAATCCTGAGGCCAAGTTCCCCGGCGGCCCGGTACGCGCCCATGGCCATGCGGTCGTTGTAGCAGAATATAGCGGTGGGCCGGTTTGGGGTTTTCAGCAGGCGCAGGGCCGCCTGGTGGCCGCCGGGCACCTCCGACGGCTCGGACTGGACGAGTTCTTCGTGATAGGGCAGCCCGGCACCTGCGAGTGTGTCCTTGAATGCCTTGAGCCGGGAGTGGGTGGCGGGGACGTCGTCGGTGTTGTTGAGCATGCCGATGCGGGTGTGTCCGGCGTCGATCAGGGTTTGTACGGCCGACCTCGCACCGGCGATTTCGTCGGGGATGACGGAGGAAACGGTGTGGCTGATGTCTTCGGAGTCCACCAGGACGGCGGGGAGTCCGATGAGGTTCTTGGGGACGGCCAGTTTGCGGTGATACATGGTGGCGTAGAGGATGCCGTCTACCTGCCGGTCCAGCAGATCCGCCACATCACTTTCCCTGGAATCCTGGGAGCTGGTGCTGGTGGAGTTGATGATCATGATGCGGTATCCGCGAGCACGTGCCGTCTCCTCGGCCCCCAAAATGATCCGGCCGGCGTGCGGGGTGGTGGCGATTTCCTCGCTGATGAACCCGATCATGCCCGAACGCTGGGTGCGCAGCGCCTGCGCCAGCCGGTTCGGGCCGTATCCGAGACGCCGGGCCGCTTCGTGGACCCGTTCCCTCGTCTCCGCCCCCACCCGGGCGTAGACAACATCATTGAGGACGTGGGAGACCGTTGTGACCGAGACGCCGGCTGCGGCTGCCACGTCCTTGATGCCAACTGACTTGTTCATTGGTCTCCCACGTCCTTATGTTGATGCTGATTCTATGTCCGGGTACTTGCTGGGTACGTTCTATTCGTCCCAGAGGCCCGATGGCGATCCCCGAGGGACTCGCCAGGCCTGAGCGGGCTACTGAACCACAAGTGGTTCGTGTGCCGCCTGGAAACCGACCGCGGGTGTGGCCCTGAAGGCGTTAACAGTCCTGTCCGCGATAACTTGGGCGTCACTTCCGGAATCAAGGATCGTATTCCGGGCTGATGCGGGATCGACCATGACGGCCGTCACGGCGAGGGCGTCCGAAGCCTGGGTCGTCAACAGCGCGTCCACCTGAGCTTCGAAAGCCGATCCGCTGGACGTGGCGTGAACGTCCATCGCCACCACGTGGTTGTTGGAAACGAAGTTGCCGACCCCCGCCATCAGCCGGATGATGACGGGCGTCGCACCTGCGGGCCGGATGCTCTGTGAGTCGATGATCTCGGAGAAGTGGTTCCCGATGACAGAGTTGTTGCTGCCGCTGACACAGAGAAGCCCGTTGAGGTCGTCCAATCCGTTGTCGACTCCCAGGAAGGGTGTCCAGGGCTCGTGGTCACGCAGGAAGTGATTCGTGGCCACGAGGTTTTCCGAACTGTTCGCTGCGAGAACCACCATGCCAGGGTAGAACGAATGCAAACGGTTGTTGGTGACGCTTGAGCGCGTGACGCCGTCCAGATGGACACTGCTCGCACCGCGGGGGAAGACGTTGTTCGCGGTTATCAGGAGCCCGCCATGGTTCTCGGCGTAGATCGAGTGACCTTTTGGCCCTGCTCCGACCAGGTTGTCGGTGATCTTCGATGCCTGTCCCCACCCGCGCAGGTCGATGCAGCTTCCGCATTCGGCGATGAAGTTGTCGTGAACGGAAAGCGCGTCCGCGTTGTAGATGGTGAGGGCGTTCTCAAGGTAGACGAACCCCATGCCGGTTACGCGGAATGAGTCATTGGCGTTCGCGACATAGATGCCGGTCTTGCCGTTGACGTAGGTGTTCTCGGGGTGCATTCCCGAGCCGTCCGGGGCGAAGTGCAACCCGTCGATGCAGAAGTTGGAGAACTCGACCGAGCTGATCCGTGGGCTTCCGCTTCGTTCAACGTAGAAGGCGGCTCCCTTGGATTCCTCTCCGTCTCCGCCGGAGGGAAGGTCGACGAGAATGCGGCTCCCCCCAGGCCATAGCTCATGCAGGTCGGGCCATTCGTCTTCGGGGACGTTGAACCGGATGCTCGATGACGTAAAGCCGTGTCCGGAGCCGTGGATCCTGAGGAAGCTGACGTCGATCAGCACCTGCGTACGCAGGCGGTAGTCTCCGGGCGGAATGTAGATCACCGCGCCTGGCTTTCCTCCATTGTTCGCATCGGTGGCGGTCTGCCGGTCCTTGATATCGGCGATGATGCTGTTGATTACTTCACCGACGTCCTCGGACGGATTGCCGACGGGCCACGTCGTCACGTCGTAATGGTTGTTGCTTGACATTGGTTCTTCCCTTTGTGCTGTGGCTTCTCAGCCCTTGACGGCGCCGAGGGTCATGCCTGCGACGATCTTGCGCTGCAAGAGAAGGGTGAGAAGGATGACGGGGATCGAGTAGACGGCGGCGAGGGCTGTCATGGATCCCCAGTCCAGTCCGAACTGGGTCTGGAAGTTTGCGATGACCACGGGTGTGGTCTGGGACCGGACGGCGGTCATGAGTAGCGCGAACAGGAATTCGTTCCAGGAGGCGAGGAAGGCGAAGATCGCTGTCACGGCGATGCCTCCGGAGACCACCGGGATGACCACCCGCCACAGGGCTCCGAGCCGGCTGCAGCCATCCACGGTAGCTGCTTCTTCCAGGTCCTGTGGGACGGCCTCGAAGAAGCTGGACATGAGCCAGATGGAGAGCGGCAGCGAGATGGTTGTGTGCGCGATGGACAGTGCGATCGGAGTGTCGGCCAGTCCGACCGAGGCCATCATGGACGCCAGCGGGATGCCGATGGCGACCGGGGGGACCATGCGGGTGACGAGCGCAGCCATGATGAACACCCTGCCACTGGCTGTTTTGTAGCGTGTGATGCCGTAGGCCGCCGGGACGGCCAGGATGAGCGAGAGCAGGGTGCTGATGACGGCGGTCTGGATGCTGTTGATGAACGACGCCGGCACTCCGTTGCGGCCCAGGGCGTTGATGTAGTTATCGAGCGTCCATTCCTTGGGGAGGATCGTCGGCGGCACGGCAATGGTGTCGATCGGCGTCTTGAAGGACGTGAACAGCAGGTACAGGAACGGGAAGCCGTAGAGGACGAGCGCCGCGGCGAGGAGGATCCACAGGATGGTCCTGGTGCTGCGTTTGCCGGCTTCGAGTCCTTCGCGATTGACGCCGCGGCGCCTGCGGACAGCGCCGGCCGACGCCGGTTCCGTGGTGGTCTGAGGCGCAGTCGCTGTTCGGCTTGGCATGGTGCTCTCCGTTTGGTGCGGTGCCGGCGCATTGCGGTATGCGATGCCGGCGTGGCGTGGCCGGTCGGGAACGGCGGCGGCCAGCATGGCGCCGTCGTCGGGGGTCTGGGCCGAGCTCATCAGGTGTCCTTTCCTGGCCGCCAGATGGTGGTTACGGCGACGAAGGCGATGGCGAGCATGGCCAGCAGGTAGATGGTGCCCATGGCGCTTGCGAGGCCTGGGTCGCCGAAGCGGATCATCGTGCGGTAGATGAGCAGGCTCATGGTTTCGGAGGCGGATTGTGGTCCGCCGTTGGTCTGGATGAGGATGGTGTCAAAGGCCCGGGCTGCGTCGATGCCGCGGACCACCAGCGCCACGGCGATGACCGGCCGGAGCAGCGGAAGAATGATCCGGAAAAGCAGCGACGGCGCGCGGGCACCGTCGAGCCTGGCCGCCTCGATGAGGTCTCCCGGGATGTTCTGCAGGCCTGCGAACAGCACGAGGCACATGAACGACGTCGTGAGCCAGATGTCCGGGACGGCGACGGAGAACAGGACAATGTCCGGGTTCGACAGCCAGCCGATCTGGTTGGGGTTCTGCAGGATACCGGCCTGGCTCAGCAGGGTGCCGAGAAGGCCGAAGTTGTCGATCATGAGGAACTTCCACAGCAGGCCGGCCACGATCGGGGCAATCATGAGCGGATACAGGAACATGGTCCGCCAGACCTGGGATTTCCGGCCCAGGGTCGTGAACAGCAGGGCCATGCCCAGGCCCAGGGTGAACTCGAGGGTCACCACCATCAGGGTGTAGGCGAGGGTCCGCCATCCTGCACCGATGAAGGCCTCTGAGGTGAAGGCCCGGACGTAGTTGTCCAGGCCCACGAAGTCACGGGGGCCCCCGACGATCGGGGAGATTTTGAAGAAGCTGTCCGTGACCAACCGGAACAACGGGTAGGCAACAAAGACTGCGAGGAACAACGCCGCCGGGGTCATCAGGTAGAGGGCGAAGCGGCGATCAGGGATGCGCACGGGATTCTCTTCCGCTGGTTGGGGCCGCGGCCGGCAACGCCATGGGCTGCTGCCGGCCGCGGAGTCTTATTTAAGGAGGGCTTGGATCTTGGACTTGGCATCCGCGAGCAAGGTCGTGCTGTCTCCGCCGGCGACGGCCTTCTGGAGCATCGGAACCAGTACGGTGTCGACGATCTGCTGCCACTTTGCTGTTGCCGGACGGGTTGCCGTCGCGGGAGCGTTGAGTGTTTCGATCAGCGGTTTGAAGCTCTCGTAGCCGGGCTGGTCCTGGTACTTCTGGAAGGCGGAGACCCGTGCTGCCAGGCCAAGGCTTGACTGGATGGCCAGGTCATTGTGGTCGAAGGCGCACTTGACGAACTTCTTCGCGGCGTCCGTGTTCTTGGTGGCCTTGGGTACCGAGAGGTACCAGGGGCCCGGAACACCGGCAACACCGGCGGACCCGCCGATCATCGGGGCTGTTCCAACCTTGCCGTAGACGGGAGAGTCCTTGGGGATCTGCCGGTACGCGTGGGCCCAGAACTGGGTCATGGCTGTCTTGCCCTGGTTGAAGAGGTTCTGGGCGGCGGCCCAGTCGACCTGGGCCGCGCCGGCCGGGGCGTCCTTGACGAGGCTGGTGTAGAAATCCAGCGCTTGTTTGTGGGCCGCGTTGTCAATCACGACGTTGTTGTTGCTGTCCAGGACCATGGGCGATCCGGCCTGCAGCACGTGGGTGAGGTACTCGGTTTCAACGCCGCCCTTGACGTCCGTGCCATACATGCCGTCCTTGGTGAAGAAGGCGGAGATGTCCTGGTACTGCTGCCAGGTCTTCGGCGCGGCGAGATCGTAGCCGTACTGGGCCTTGAAGTCGGCCTTGTTCTTGGCGTCCTCAAAGAGGTCCTTGCGGTAGAGGACTATCTCGGCGTTGGTCCACGCCGGCATTCCAATGAAATGGCCATCGACGTTGGCTTCCTTGACCAGTGAAGGGAAGATGTCCTTCTTTGCCTCGTCAGTGAAGAGCTCATCGATGGGCTGCAGGGCGTCCTTGAAACTGGGCAGCCACACGGAGTCAAGAGCCGCAACATCGAAGGAGACAGTGCCGGAGGAGAATTCGCTGGAGAGACGGTTGAAGAGGCCATCGTAGGGGAGTTCGACGAAGTTGACGTTGACCCCGGTGTCCTTCTTGCACTGGTCGGCGATGGGCTGCAGTTCTGCATGGCCGCCTGCCTCCACGAGGACGTTGATGGAACTGCCGGCGGCGCCCCCGGACGTCGCCGGGCCCCCTGCGCCGCATGCGGTCGCGGCCAGGATTACCGCGGCTGAAAGGCTGCCGAGGGCGGCAAGCCTGGAGATTGTTTTTCGAGAGGACATCGCTGTCGACTCCCTTTCTCGGGAACGGAATACGAAGACGGGATAAGATGAAAAACCGTTTTGCCAAAACGACTTGGCAACAGATTACGCGCAGGGCGCGGCGGGTGTCAAGGGTCACAAATCATTGGTAGACGCCGTCGGATGTGCCAAAAACTTCCGTCCGAATTTTGGCGTTGACAGCCGTCATGCCGGGCTCCTAGTGTCATCTCTGGTTAGCCCAAACGGTTTGGCACATGAGTTGTGACATTAGTCCACGTGGGACATTAGCCGTTTCCCGGGAACAAGAGCGTGATGCCGCCGAGGCGGATGACAAGGACAGTCAAGCCTTCGGCGGCCGGCCCGGCAACGCCCGATTCTGAGCAGCAGTCTTATCTCATACAGAGGAGAAACCCGTGGTAACTGGAAAGAATCTAGAAAATGCGAATCCAAGCCGCCGCCGGCTGATCGGTGCCGGAGCAGCCGGAACGCTTGCGGCTGCATTGACTTTCGGAACAACACAGAATGCTAATGCGGCCGACGGCCAGCAAGGCGCACCCCTCAATTCGCCCAACACGTACGACGTCACCACCTGGAGGATCAAGGCCCACCCGGAGGTCACCGCGCAATCCGACATCGGGGCGGTCATCAACGACATCATCGCCGACATCAAGCAGCGGCAGACGTCCCCGGACGCGCGTCCCGGAGCCGCGATCATCATCCCTCCGGGCGACTACGACCTGCACACCCAGGTCGTCGTCGATGTGAGCTACCTGACCATCGCCGGCTTCGGGCATGGCTTCTTCTCCCGAAGCATCCTCGACAACTCGAACCCGACCGGATGGCAGAACCTCCAGCCCGGAGCCAGCCACATCCGCGTCCTGACCTCTCCGAGCGCGCCCCAGGCATTCCTCGTCAAGCGGGCGGGGGATCCGCGTCTTTCAGGAATAGTGTTCCGGGACTTCTGCCTTGACGGAGTCGGATTCACCCCCGAGAAGAACAGCTACCACAACGGCAAGACCGGAATCGAAGTCGCCTCCGATAACGACTCCTTCCACATCACCGGCATGGGATTCGTCTACCTCGAACACGCCCTGATCGTGCGCGGCGCGGACGCACTCCGCGTCAACGACAACATGATCGCCGAATGCGGCAACTGCGTCGAGCTCACCGGGGCCGGGCAGGCGACAACTGTCAGCGGCAATCACATGGGCGCCGGTCCTGACGGGGTCACGCTCCTGGCCGAAAACCACGAAGGCCTCCTCGTCACGGGCAACAACCTCTTCCCCCGGGGCCGCAGCCTCATCGAATTCAGCGGCTGCAACCGGTGCTCGGTCACTTCGAACAGGCTCCAGGGCTTCTACCCGGGCATGCTCCGCCTGCTGAACGGCTGCAAGGAAAACCTCATCACGGCCAACCACATCCGCCGGACCAACGAGGGGTACCCGCCGTTCATCGGCCGCGGCAACGGCCTCGACGACCTCTACGGCGTAGTCCACGTCGCGGGAGACAACAACCTCATCTCGGACAACCTCTTCGCCTACAACGTCCCGCCCGCCAACATCGCCCCCGCCGGCGCCCAACCGACGCAGATCCTGATCGCCGGAGGGGACGCCAACGTCGTCGCGCTCAACCACGTGGTCAGCGACGTCGCTTCTCAGCACGTCGTTCTCGACGCCTCAACCACCCACTCGAAAGTGCTCGACAGCGGGACAGCCTCCCAGATCACCTCCTACAGTTCAGACACTGCTATCCGGCCGACCCCCTGACAGACCAACGCGCCAGGAGCGTGTCCCGAAGCCGGGTCTCCGTCCTCGCGGCGCGCTCCCACGCATTGATCTGCCCTGCCGGCCGCTGCCGTCAAGGCAGAAATGTCACCTCGTCGATCATCCGGCCGAGGTCTCGCCAGACACGCCGGTGCTGGCCCGATCTAACCGCCCGTGAGGCAAGCCAGGCGTGCTCGGGGCAACGAACCTACCGAAGACCCGGATCAGGGCATGCCGGAGAAACCCTCCAGCATGTCTCGACTTCCGGAAAGGAGCGTAATGAATTACGGAAACCATGCCGCCACCGCGCCAAGGGGTACGCGCGTCGTTATGACCGGTGCCGGCGGGAACATCGGCCGTGGCCTCGCCCCACGACTCCTAGCCGCTGGATACCAGTTGACCCTGTCCGACCTTAAACCCGTCGACGGCCTGGCTACGGAAGCACGCTTCGACGCGGCGGACGTCCGGACCGGAGGGGGCCTCCAGGCCGCGATGGTCGACGCCGACATTCTCGTGCACCTGCCGGCCCTGCACGGCATCCACGTCGCCGATCACACTGAAACGGAATTCTGGGACCTCAATGTAAATGGCACATTCCGCACCCTGCAGGCGGCCGTCGCCGCCGGCGTGGGGAAAGTGGTCTGGCTTTCCTCGCAGGCTTGGCATGACTCGAGCGACGTCTACGGATTCACGAAAGTCATCGGCGAGCAGCTTTTGGACTATCACCGGAGGCGTCACGGCATATCATATGTTGCGGTCCGCCCTGCTTCGCTGGTGCCCTGGACGGACTGGGCCCGTGACTATGGTCGCGGCCTGCTCTACGAGCGCGTAGATCGCAATGACGTGCTCGACGCAATCGTGTTGTCGACGGACTATGTGGCAGCAAACGACGGCGGGCTGGTGTTGGATGCCCTTCATCCGGACGCAGTCCCGGCCGCAGACCTGGCCGAGTGGAAACTTGACCCAATCGGCACCGCAGACCGCCTTTTCCCCGGGGCCCGGACCGTAGTCCAGCGCTTTGGCCTGGACATCTCGGCACCCCCCGTAAAGCCAAGCAAACTCGGCTGGACCGAGACAGGCTACGCGCCGAGCCGTGACTTCGGAGCGTGGATCAATCAGGTCACCGGACTCAGCGACGATCAGGTTGAAGCACGAACCAGCGACTACTCAACGTCATCCAGTCGAGGGTGGTACACGGACACACTGGCCTTGCAAGTCCAGGCGGCCATTGCCGCCGGAAACTTAACCACCGAGCAGGTGGACATCGCCCAAAGGTGCCGATATTCCTGCAGGGGCTTCGCCGACCAGTGCTGCTGATTTAGGGCGATTCGTGTGCCAAGGTGCTATGGCCAGAGGCCAGAGGTTTGCCTCGCCGACCGCAAACGTAACGAGTGGCTGCCGTCCTGATCGAGTTTGCCGGCCGCGTCAGCGGGGTATGAGCAGGCTGATTTGTGTCCTGATGTCCTGCACCAGTGCTTCGGTTTCCAATCCGGCGTTTACGCTTGCGGCCATGCTGACAAACATGATCGCGGAGACAATGCGCGCAGTCGTCGCGGCGTCACCCGTGCCGGCCGGTTTGTCCCTGTCGAGTATGGCGGCAATGGCTTCCTCGGTTTGCGCAACGATGGATAGAGCAGCGCTGTGCTGTGGCTCGGTGGGGTCGCCGAAGACCATTTCCCGCAGGTAGAAGCGTCCGTTGTCGATCTGGGTTCGGTTGCACTCCACGATCGGCCGCACGATGGCCATCACCGCACCCAGGGCATCCGGGGTGGTTTCAGCATCCGCCCGGCCCCGCTGGAGAGCTTCGGCGTAGTGGGCGTTCTGAACGAGGAGGAGGAGTTCTCCCTTGGTTTTGGCGTAGAGGAAGAGGGTTCCGGTGCCGATGTCGGCCTTGTCGGCGATCTGCTGGGTGGTGACGTCCTCGACCCCGT
This sequence comes from Arthrobacter sp. FW306-1B-F12A, assembly GCF_058781865.1. NCBI lineage: Bacteria > Bacillati > Actinomycetota > Actinomycetes > Micrococcales > Micrococcaceae > Arthrobacter > Arthrobacter sp. FW306-1B-F12A. Next base: position 38,704 of record NZ_JBYSXD010000008.1, on the reverse strand, counting down.
ATTCGGCGAACAGCTCACTGGCTGCGGCGGTAATGCGGTCCAGCTTCTCCTGCTTGTTCCGCTCGCGCCGTCCGAGCGGCTGGGACGTGACAGGCATGGGTTCCTCCGGAGATAAACTGACTCGACTCAATAATGAGTATACGGGCGCTGCGTAAACCGGCCCTCCGGTCGGCGCCCCTGCTCTTCGTAGTGGGGGAGGATCCCGCCACGCTTGACATACGTCAGTGCTGCTTCAACGTCATAGGCATGGATGGCATAGGCCCCCGGCTTCAGCTGATGGCTGAAGAAGTGAAGTGCTTTTCCAGGTGTGGTCCGGTGGTTGGTGGTGAGGTGCCCATTGATGACTTCTGGTCGCGGGCGGTGGTGGTCACGGGGCGAGGAATTCGACGACGGCGGGTGCGAACCGGGTGTGGTGCTGGAAGATGCTGCCGTGGCCGGAGTCGGGGTAGATGATCAGTTCGGATCCCTTGATGCGCCGGTGCAGGTCTTCGGAGAGGACGGAGGGCACCATGCGGTCGTTGTCGCCATTGGCGATAAGAGTGGGGTGCGTGAGGGTGGACAGGTCCGACGGGGCGGAGCGGCCGAACGCCTGGATGGCCTTCAGCTGCGTCTGGAATGCACGGGTGCTGATTGGTTTGTCGCGGTCGATGGTTCGCTCCTGCAGGCGTTTGATGAAGGCTTTCGCAGCGGGTTTGCCGGTGGCGTTGCGGTTGAAGAACAGGAATTCCTTGGGGTCGGACCGGGTCAGGGTTGCCCGGAGGATGTCCCGGTAGGTGGTGCCGACGACCTTGTCGATGTCTTTGCCCCCGCGCGGACCGGTTCCGGTCAGGACGAGTTTGCGGACACGGTCGGGATGTTTGAGGGCAAGGTCCTGGGCGATCATGCCGCCCAGTGAGAAGGAGAAGACGTCTATCTTGTCGAACCCAAGGGCCTTGATGAAGGTGTAGGCGTCGTCGGCCATTGCCTCGATGTTGTCCGGAACCCGTCCGGTGGAGGCGCCGACGCCGGGCTGGTCGAAGGTAATGACGTGGCGGTTCTTGGCAATGGGGTCGATGATACGGGGGTCCCAGTTATCAAGGGTGGCTGCCAGGTGCACGAAGAACACGACGGGGATGCCGCCCTTGGGCCCCAGCTCGCGGTAGGCGTAGCTGACGCCTCCGGCGGTGACAGTGCGGGCAGGTGCCTTCGCGTACGAGGTGATGACTGGTTCGTTCGGGGCGTCGGTGTTGTCCATGACGGGTGTTCTCCTGGATTCTTTGCGTGAAGAGTCGCTGGCGGCGGGTCAGTTGGTGAGGGTGAGCACTGCTTTGCCCCGGAAGCCCCCTGCGGCCAGGGATTGCAGTGCCTCCGGAGCCTGGCCGAAGGTGAAGACCTTCCCTACGATGGGGCGCAGCACGCCGGCGTCAACGAGGGCGCTGATCTGGCGTAGTTGGTCGCCGCTGGCTCGCATGAAGAGGAACTCATAGCTGACGCCGAGCTTCCTGGCTTGCCTCCGGATCTTGCTGCTGAGCCCGGTGATCGCCAGGCGCAGTATGGGGTTCAGGCCTGCTTTGCGGGCGAAGGGCGGATCGGGCGGGCCGGCGATCCCTATCGCCTTCCCGCCGGGCTTGAGGATGCGCAGTGATTTCTGCAGGTTCTCGCCTCCGAGGCTGTCCAGCACCAGGTCGTATCCGCTCAGGAGCTGCTCGAAGTCCTGGGTGCGGTAGTCGATGACGATGTCAGCGCCGAGGTCCCGCAGGAACCCGGCGTTGGAGCTGCTGGCTGTGGTTGCGACGGTCGCGCCGAGATGCTTGGCCAGCTGGATGGCGATGGAACCGACTCCGCCGGCGCCGGCATGAATGAGTACTTTCTGACCTGGCTGCACCTGGCCCTGCTCGACGAGGGCCTGCCACGCGGTAAGAGCCACGAGAGGCAGCGAACCGGCCTCCTCCATGGTGGCCGAGACGGGCTTGAGTGCAAGGTCTTCCTCCGCGACGGCAATACGTTCGGCAAATGTGCCGATGCGGTCCTGGTTGGGGCGGGCGTAGACCTCATCGCCGGGCTTGAACCCCGTCACTCTTTCCCCGACGCGCAGCACGGTGCCGGCGAGGTCGTTGCCGAGGATCAGCTGGAGCTTGTAGGGAAGGATCTGTTTGAACTCACCCAGGCGGATCTTCTCGTCCAGCTGGTTCAGGCCGGCAGCCTGCACCTGCACGAGCACGTCCCGTTCGCCGACGGCGGGTTCAGCAACCTCGGCTTCGCGCAGCGGTTCCTTGTACTTGTTGATCACGAATGCCCGCATGCCGCGATGCTCCTTCTGGGTGGATGTTCTTGTAGTCGGCGCCGGTGGCGACAGTATCTTCGTCGCGGGGCGACGTCCGGTTAAAGTGACTACAATCAATTATGACGGTACTCAGTTAATTGTCAAGCGGTAATGGAAAGCGCCGTGGCGACGTGTTGGATTCATCACCACGGCGCTGCTGCTGTTTCTAGGACTTGCTGCGCGCAAGTTGGGGGTAGAGCGCCTCGATGGGGGCGCTGAGTCCGGCCTTGAGCTGGATGGACGTCTCGTCGGCGAGGACCTCGTACTCGCCGACTTCGAGGGCATCCAATACCGTGGTGACCAGATCGGCCGGGTCCATTTTCGGGTCGGTGGCATGCGCAGCCATTGCCGTGTCGACGTAGCCGACGTGGACGCCCACCACGTGTACCCCTTCGGGGGCGAGCTCCAGGCGCAGTGAGTTGGTGGCCGACCAGAGGGCGGCCTTGGTGGCACTGTAGATGCCGCCGACGGCGTACCAGCTCATGGCGGAGTGGATGTCGATGATTGCGGATTCGGCCTTGGCTGACAGGATCGGTGCGAAGGCGCGGGCGAGGAATAGCGGGCCAAGGAAGTTCGTCTCCACGTTGCTCCGGATTTCCGCGTCGGTGTGGGTAAGGATGCCCGGGGTTGCAACGCCGGCCCCGGCGTTGTTGATCAGCACTGTGACATCGCCCGCAGCCTCGACTGCGGCCCGTATTGAGTCCGGGTCTGTGACGTCGAGGGTAAGGGGGACGATGCGCTCGTCCTCCCAGGTGCGCGGGGTGCGGGCGGTGGCGTAAACCTTGCTGGCGCCGCGTGCGAGGGCGCCGTGGACGAAGTGGGTTCCAATGCCGCCGTTTGCGCCGGTGACGAGGACGACTGCTCCATTGAGTGAGTGCATTTCACGAACTTTCTTGTGTTGATTTTCCGTCCGCGCCGGGCGGCGTGGATGGTGCGGGATTAGGCGTGGGCAAGGGCCGGGTAGTCGGTGTATCCGTCTGCCCCGCCGCCGTAGAGAGTGCTGGGATCCATCTCGTTCAGGGGGCGTTTGAGCGCAGACGCTCAACGATGTCGGGATTGGCCAGTGCGAAACGGCCCAGTGGGGCAACGTCCGCAAGGCCGGCCGCGACGTCGTCGGCTATCTGCTCACGGTTGCGTCCGTAGCGGACCGCGAGCACCGCCGTCGGCCCCATACCCGTTAGCGCCGTGGATTTCAACTCCGTCGGCGCCGGCTGCGATGGCCGAAGCTGCCGCGAGGCGGAAGTCAGCCACGGTGGCCTGGATATCCTCCGCGCTCAGCTGTCGCGGTGACGGCGTCTTCTGGGGTCCGGTCGGCGTTAAAATATTCTGATCTGCGGAGATCGCCGAGGGCGCCATGGGCTGACGGTGGTGAGGAGTGTTGTCCGGGTGGGACATGCGGCCCGCATGCATGAGCTGGATGAACACCGCCCCGCCCCGGGCGTGAACTGCTTCGGTGACGCTTCGCCAGCCCTCGACATGCTCGGCGGTGTAGATCCCGGTTGCCACAGTGAAGAAAGGGTCATTGGTTAGTCCTTTTGCGTTCGATGTTTCAGAGCAATCACCGTCATCCAGCCGATGTTCGGCCGGCGTGGACGCTAAGACCTGCTGATGCGGCTACCCGGTAGTGATTACACTCATAACTGAGTAAGCTCAGATAATATTCCCCTGAGAATGCGACCGGGACAAGCCTTGTACAACCTCACAGCGTGCTCGGGAGGCCACCTTGTGTCGTTCGGGGAAGGGCGGACCGATTGAACTGCCCGGGGGCAATTTGTTGGGCTTGGGATATCGGGCGGCACGACCGAACAGGATGAAATCGTTCTCGCTCTTACCTTGAATCGATGGCGCGGATGTGCTCGTGCCATTCATGCACCGTCTCAGTAGGTCCGGCACGGTAAACAGGAAGTATGGGTTCCAGATGCGCGACGTCAACCTGCTCGCCTTGGCCTTAGTGCGTCCCGCCACGGCGGTCATGGGCGCCGAAGCTTATTCCCAGCTGGCCCTGAAGGCGGCGCTGCTCGAGTCCCTGACCGGGTTTCCCCTAATCATCGACGGCACCAAATGCATCGCGTGGATTCTGAGGGTCTTGCTGCTGCGGATCAACGGTTACCGGCACGGCTTCAGCACGACGATGTCTTCGACATTGTCGTGCGACTGGCCACCGGCGACACCGATTTGCAGTGCAGCGCCATCCTTATCGAGAAACATCTGCTTCGACGAGAGGTCCGATGGAAGATGTCCCAGGTTGATGTTCGGAATTCCCGATGGGCAGTCGGCGGGGTGCCTTGTTCCGTCCGTCACCCTGCCAATTCCCGGCCAAGCCCCGAATGTGAACGTTCCAAAGCTGCGCCCGAAGGTGGCGCCGCAGGCCGTTTGGGCCGTTTGGGCCGAGCATGGACGACGATGCCGGCGCCTTGAGCACGACCTTTGCCCCTGGAGCACACCTGCCAGTCTCCAAGGGGTTCCTGAATGTAGGCTCCCTGGATGGGGTAGGGCCTGTGTGGTGTCAGGGCACTGGCGTCGTCGGAGTGCGGCGGGTGCGGGCCCGGAGTTGGATGATGCGTACTGCACCGGCTACGGCAACCAGGGCCCCGCCTCCGACCGCGGCGATGAGCAGGGCAATGCCCAGGGAGATCGTCCCGTCCAGGCCGAAGAACCTGACCCTGGCGGCGTCCTGGTTCTGCACGATGAACGCGATGAGCAGGATCAGGAGCACGAGGGCGGCTATGGTGGCGGTCCAGGCCATTCCGGCGCGCGTGACCATCGGCCGGCGTCCTGCCGGCTGGCCCGTGCCCGGTGCGGGCGGATGGGAAGGCTCCGGTGCCGGCCGTGGTTCTGCATTCATGGGGGACTCCTTTGTCCTTTGACGCTCAGCTTCAGCCTTCTCCGGGCTGTATTGTGTCGAAGAACCGGTGCTCCGTCGGGGCGGGCGTTGCTTCGGCCCGGGCCCGGAGGAAGTCGAGGTCTTCGGGGGAGAGCGGCGCCTGGTCGTGCTGGTCCGAGTCCGCGGTGATTCCGGTTTCCTGATGGATCGTCTCCGTGATCGTGCGCGGTAGAACCACGCACCCGGGGTTCTCGGTGAGCCATTGCCGGGTTTCGGGGCTGAGGCTGTCCCAGTGGTCCCTGAGGTTTATCTCCATGGTGATCCCTTACTGGTTGAATCCGGAGGCAAAGGACCCGGGCCGGTCCGGTACCGGGGACGTGTTCAGCGTACGCCCGGCGAACGCTGAAAGACAGGTAACAGGGGGAGTGTCGTATAGGCTGACCGACTGGCCGCCGCTAATGGAGATGCGATGAGGAACCCCGCGCGAGTCGGAAGCGACTCCAGCGAGGGGATTCCCGGCGGCTTCGCAAACGCGGACTCACAGGGTGCAGACTTTAGGCATGAAGATTACTGCGGGCTTTAGTGTATGAAGATTGCTGCGGGACGACGGGCAGCGCGAACGCAAGGGCTGGCTTTGACGGACACGATGTCGGCGGAGAGCAGCGCCTACGGCGAGGCGGTCAGGGCAGTCCGGGCGGGCGAGCTGGACGCGGATGAGGCCGCGGAGCTACTGATCGATCTGATGACGGATGGGGAGATCCTCGGCCTGCTCGACGGCGACTCTCCCGGGCTGCTGCTCCCGCTCATCCCGATACTGCTCAATAGGGTGCCGTTCGTGGCCGGGGCGGTCTCGCGGTTGGGCATACCGGGCATCCGTTTCAGCGACGGTGGCCGCGGCGTCGTGATCGGCGCCTCCACCGCCTTCCCTGTGACAATTGCGCGGGCCGCGACCTGGGATCCGTCGCTGGAGGAACGGGTCGGGCTTGCGATCGGTCTAGAGACCAGGGCTCGGGGAGCAAACTACTCCGCGTCCGTGTGCGTAAACCTGCTTCGCCACCCCGCGTGGGGTCGGGCTCAGGAGTGCTACGGGGAGGATCCGGTGCTGACCGCCCGGATGGGAGCTGCCATCACCCGGGGCGTGCGCGTGAACGCGATGGCGTGCGTAAAGCACTTCGCGCTCAACTCGATGGAGAACGAGCGCTTCGAGGTCGACGTGTCGGTCGACGAACACGCCCTGCACGAGGTGTACTTGCCCCACTTCAGGGCGGTCGTGGAAGCCGGCGCGGACTCTGTAATGAGTTCCTACAACCGGGTGCGAGGCGAGTACATGGACGTCAATCGCGCCCTGCTCACGGACGTGTTGAGACAGGAGTGGGGCTTCTCCGGGTTCGTGACGAGCGATTGGGTGTTCGGCACCCATGACGCGTTCCTCAGCCTGCAGGCAGGAATGGACGTAGAGATGCCGCTGCGACTGCTGCGCGCCCGTGAACTGCCGGCCGCGCTGCGTAACGGTGACCTGGCCCGGGCGACAGTGCTGCAGTCTGCACGCCGGATCCTGCGCACGTGCGTGCAGCACGCCGCGGCCCGGGAGATGGAGGCCCCTACCCGCGCCGTCATCGCCTCCCCGGCGCACCGGGCTCTCGCCCATCGGGTCGCCGCGGAGTCGATCGTACTGCTGAAGAACGAAACCGTGGGCGCGGCGCCGCTACTGCCCTTGGCTCCCACCACCGGACATCTTGCGGTGATCGGACGACTCGCGGCACGAGCGAACCTCGGCGATCATGGCTCGTCACGCGTTCGGCCTCCCTCTACGGTCTCGCCGCTGCAGGGGCTGCGTGAGGCGCTTCCCGGGGTGCGGATCACGACCAGCTCCGGTCGGAACGAGCGCGCCGCGGCCGCGTTGGCAGCCGCCGCGGAGACGGCGATCGTCGTCGTCGGCCTGGACCAGCACGATGAAGGTGAGTCCGTCGTTACTGGCGGCGTGGACGTGGGCGTCCTCGGTCGGGCCTTTGCCTCAGGGCCCCTCCGTCGGGTGCTCATCGGCCTCGCGCACCTCGCGTCGCGCTTCGTCCGGGGCGGCGACCGCAGCTCCCTTGAGCTGCGCCCCGGCGATGAGCGCCTCATCCAGGCGGTCGTGGCCGCAAACCCCCGGACCGTCGTCGTGCTGATCAGCGGCAGTGCGATCCTCACGGAGTCGTGGCGAGGCCGGGTGCCGGCACTCCTCCTGGCCTGGTATGGCGGTATGGAAGGCGGCCGCGCCCTCGCGAGCGTGCTGACCGGCAGTGAGGAACCCGGCGGGCGGCTGCCGTTTGTGCTGCCAACGGACGCCGCGCATCTGCCATCGTTCGACCCCGCGGCGAAGTCCGTCGTCTATGACGACAAGTGGGGTCAACGTCGGCTCGACGGCGAGGGACGAGCGCCCGCTTTCCCGTTCGGATTCGGCCTGGGCTACACGAGGATCGAGCATCGGCTTCTAGACCACAGGTTCGACGACACCGGCGGCTATGCGGATGTGCTTGTAACCAATACGGGCGGCCGTGAGGGCTCGACCGTCGTTCAGGTCTACGCTGCCGATGTGTCCATCCGCAGACCGGTCGCTCAGCTCCTGGGCTTCCAAAAGGTGACGCTGCAGCCCGGCGCGGAGAGGACGGTGCGGGTTGTCCTGGATGCGGGGCCGATCCTGCAGCGCGATCCGTCCACGGGGCGCTGGTCGCCGCGGGCGGGGGACTGGGGCCTGGTCGCCGGCCAACACAGCCCGGTCGGCTGGGCGGACGCGGGACCGTTGTGGCGCCCGGAGCCACTGATTGACCAGGAAGGCGTCTCGGACCGCCAGCCGATCTGAGGTCGATATGGGGCGCGTCCCACCGGTCACCCGGGAGGGAGACGAAAGGGTGCCGATGGCCCCACAGCGCGGACGGGCAGCGCGGTGTCGCCCCGCAGCAGGGCGCGAAGCAACCGCCGTTCCTCCCAGCCGAGCAAAAGAGGCGCTTGGCCGCGCCGCAGCACCAGGCCACTGTCCGGAGTCGCGTACCGTTTCTGCAGGTCGGAAAGCTCCTCGGCTTGCAGCAGCGCTACGGTGCTGCCAGCGGCCCGGTCAACCAGACGGACCAGCGACGAGGGCCCTGTGAGATCGGTGGCAACGAAACGCTGCTCGCTCGCGGCAAGAACTGTCCTTTGCGCAGCGCGGGTCACGACCAGCGGACGTGACGGCCCGCCCAGCAGGCCGCTCAGGACGTCCGCCGCGGCGTCGGGGCGGCCGGTTCTCCGCGCGGCCTCCTGCATCCGCTGCAGCCGGCCGGGCTCGCGCAGCACCTCGTCGATCTTCCAGCCGATGGTTGCGGGGCTGTTGCAGCGGACGGCCGCCCCTTGCTCCATCAGGTAGTCGCCGTTGCGAACCTCCTGCCCCGGGATGGGGTTTACAAGCACCATGGGCAGCCCCGCAGCCATGCACTCCGACGCTGAGAGCCCGCCCGGCTTGCCGACAAACAGGTCCGCGCGGCCCAGCAGCTGCGGCATCTCCGTGGTGAAGCCGAGCACGCGGTAGCGGTCACCGGCGGTCGCCACCAGCTTCTCGATGCGCTGCCGCAGCACGTCGTTGTTTCCGCACACGACCGTGGCCGTGAATTCCGAGCGCATATGCATCGTCTGACGCACCACGGAGAACGCATAGTCCCCGCCGGTCGCACCCGCCGAGATCAGCAGCATCGGTGGCTTATTACGATCGCGCACGGGCGCGGGACCGACCGGCTTGCTGATCGGGATGCCCGTGGCCATCACTCGGTCGGGAGGAAGGCCGAGCGCCGTCAGCTCCACCCTGCCTTCCTCCCTGGCCACAAAGATCATGTGGAACGCGCCCGAGAGCCACAGGCCCTGGAAGTCATAGTCCGTCGTCACGACAGCGGTTTTTGCGTCAACCACGCCCCGGAGGAGTAACGACGCCAACAGCTGGGCGGGCAGGAAGTGCGTGCACACGATCGCGGTCGGTCGGAACCTCTTGATCGCACTGATGACCGGACTGGCGTTCACTCGTGTCCAGGGGTCGATTGGGCCGCGGCGCCGGAAGGGCGGGTTGCTGATGTCGTAACCCCACTCGACCAGCCAGGGTAAGCCCTCGACCAGGACGAAGTATCCCTTCCCCAGCAGCGCGCGGTAGAGCACGCTACTTACCTGCAGCACGTCCAGCACCTGCACCTCGGCGATGTCAGTGCGCGCGGCACATGCCTGGTGTACCGCCGCCGCCGCGCTGTTGTGCCCTGATCCAACCCCTGCGGACATGATCAGTACGCGCTCTCCTCTGGCAGTGCCTGAGCCTCGTGCCGATGTTCTGCGCATGGAGTGAGGCTAGCAGGCCGCATCACCACACGGACGAGGCCTGGCCGTGCTCGGTGATGCAAAGGGCCGGGCCGGTACCTCCTGAGCGAGCCCGGGCAGGCACCATGCGTTGATCCGGCCTGGCCTGCCCTGCTTCGTCTTCGCAATCAATGGATCAAAAGCTTGGTCTGGGCGGGACGAAGGTGCGGCAGTGCCGGCAGATGATGGCCGAGGAGATGTCATCTGTCGAGGCTGCGGAAGCGGTGAACTGGTCCAGGCCACGGCTGCCTGCTAACGGCCTTCAGCCCTCTTTGACCGGATGCGTGCTCTATGCAATACGGAGTCCAAGGCCTTGCCTCGGGTCCGTAGTGCATAAAATCCGGCGCGGGGTGCCGGTGTTTGGGATCAGGTGTCGGGCAGGGGTGGTTTCATATCCACCCTGCGGTGCGCCCCTGTGCGTCGTCTTCGTCCTTGGGCAGTGGGAGATGGCGATTTCTTGCGCGGAGGGACTGCAACGGCGGTCATTTTCGCTTGCATCCTTTCTGGAACTGTCGCTTGTCAGCCAAGGAATCCACAACCCCGAGAACAGTGTGAGCGGGAGTCAGGCCGCGCTCGTGGGACTGCTCTGACGACTGGGAGCACCGCGACTCGGCAGCGCACAGCCGCCCAGGATTGCCCAACGTGTGGTCGATCGAAGGCCGTGACGCCTACTGCGGGTCGCGCCGGACTTCAGCTGGAGTCCATCCCAGGGCTGGACCGAGCTTGCTGGCGATGTCGGTGAGGATCTGGATGTAATCCTCGTGGTCGAAGCTGAAGGGCAGCGCAAACGCCACCTCGTCGACTTCCTGGAATCCTGCGTGTGCGTATAGCTGCTCGGCGATCTCGTCGCTGGTACCGATCAGATCCGCGGCGAACAGCATGCCCCTTGCCCCCTGTGGCGCCCGTGTGCGGGGAGTTCGTTCGTCAACATACCGCTGGTATTTCTCCCGCTGACCCGGCGATGCCGAATCAGTTGGGATGACCACCAGGCCCTGCGACACACGGGCCTGTCCGTGCGCCTGGGCTGACGTTTCAGCGGCTTCACGGAAGGCGCGAATCTGCGACTGCTGGATTCGGGCAAAGTCCGGTTCCTGATCCGCTTCCGGAAAGATGACGCTGCTGGAGAGCAGATTGAAGCCGTTTGCCCCGGCCCAGACGGCCGATTTCCTGCTGGCCGCCCCATACCAAAGGCGATCCCGGAGCCCGGCAGAGTGCGGCTCGACGCGGTTGGAGAATTCCTCGACTACACCCTGCCTGCCGGAAAAGTCCCGAACCTTTTCCCCCGCGATCAGCCGGGCAAATCGGTTCAGACGCCCGTAGCTGAAATCCTCTAACTCGGAGGAATCCGGGTACAGCTCGTGCTTCAGTGTGTCGTAGTGCATCGGTTCACCCACGCTCAGCCCCGGATTGATGCGTCCCCCGGCGAGCAGATCCACGGTGGCCAGGTCTTCGGCAAGGCGCAAGGGGTTTTCCCAGCCCAGCGGGGTTACAGCGGTTCCAAGCTCGATCCGTGAGGTGCGCTGGCTGGCGGCGGCCATCATCGCGATGGGGGAGGAGATTCCGAACTGCAGATGACGGTGCCGCAGCCACGCGCTGTCGAATCCGAGGCCTTCGCCAAGTTCGATGATCTGCAAAGTGGATTCGTGGCCCGAGGCGGGATCCGCTGGATCGAACAGGCCGATAGTGAGGAATCCAAGTTTGCGTAAGGGACGTGAGGTGTCGGGCATGGCTTCCTTCAGGAGCGGATACGGCTGATCTCAGAATATGCGCCGGAACCTGCAGGTTCTTCTGACAATGGCGGGAGGTTACCCTTCGTGTCGGCTGAGGTGAGCAGTGCCACGTTGCCGGCATCGAACGCCTGCCGGAGATGGAGCTCCCTCCACAGGGGTGCCCGATAAGCGTCTCCGGACGAAACCAGCCGGTCATGATTCGTGAATGCAGGATGCAACAACTCGTGGAACTTGCGGATGGGCGACGGTTGTCCGGGAACGGAACTCGCCAGCCGGAATTCGCAGGCATGTTATGTGCTCGTCAACGAGCACATAGTCCGGGAGGCGGGAAGATCATGCCGGCCGAGAAGGTCTCAGCACAGCCCTCTGTACGGGTTGTGTCAGGGGTGTCTTCTTGGCAGAAAGGGTTTCCGCCCGCTAAGCGGGCTCAGGCGACTGCTCGCCTCGATGTCTGCGATGGTTATCCAAACGCGGGCCGGGTTGAGACGCTTTCTGGAGGGCTGGTCTGGGAGATTAATCGTTGGGCTCGAGGGTTGCGGCTGCGTCGAGGGCGTCGTCGACGACTATGAGGTAGTTGTCCCGGCCTGCGGCCAGGGGGATGGAGTGGTCGCCGAGGTCGATGGCGTCGTCGGGGTTGGTGATGTTGAGCCGGCGAAGGAGGCGGGCGATGTCGAGGGTGTCTTTGTCGCGTTCGGCGGCGATTTTCATGGCTAGGAGCGTTACGGTGTCCGCCGCCTGGATCGTGAGTCCGTCGGTTTGTTCCAGGGTCACCCAGGCGGCGTTGTCGGGGACGAAGGCAGCTGCGTTGGAATTGAGCCAATCCGGTGCAAGATCGTATTCAGCTGCCATTTCCGTGACGATCGCGTTGACGGTGGTGGGGTCGGCGTAGCTGGCGTCGATGTCGGCGGTGGGGCGGTTGCCGATTCCTTGGAGGATGAGTGCGGCGCCCGCCGACGAGTTTGATGTCACCGTGGACACCTTGGGCTTGCAGGCGCCGGCCGAGTTCGTGGAGGAGGGCACGGATTTGATCGGCGGTGAGTTCTCCGCCGCTCATGCGGTGGCCAGGCTGCGTTCGCGGATGAAGACGTTCAGGGCGGCGAGTTCGGCGGGTGTTTCGGACATGGTGAGTTGTTTCATGGGTTCCCGGACGTGTCGGTAGGACTCGGCCGGCATCCACGCCTCTTTGAGTGCTTTGACGCGTTTGGTCCAGGACGGGGCGGGTTGCCCGAGCCGGTGTGCGGTGTAGTTGGTGATCCCTGCCAGGGCGGCGGACCAGTGCGGGTCCTTGAGTCGGGGGCTGCGTTGGAGGAGCGGCCGTCCGGCTTTGAGGGAGGCGGTGGCGTAGTCGGCGAGCATTTTGATGGCGAATTCGAAGTCCCCCGAGCCGATCAGCTGTGTGAAAGTTTCGGCGTAGTCCCGCCGTGCCGGGTCGTAGTCGCTGCCGCGGGGCATAGGGTCGGAGGCGGTTAGCGAGAGCCCGAGTGTGTGGAGGACGGCCATGGTCTTGCCGAGTTCGGCGCGTTCGTGACCGGCTTCGAGGTCAACGATGAACTTCCGTGAAACACCACTTGCCTTTGCGAGCGACTGTTGTGAAAGCCCTCGTTCCTGGCGCCGGGCGCGGATGATCGAACCGGCCGCCGCCGGTGTGTCGATGCTGGTCATGTTCGTCAAACGTCCTCCTTCACCATTTCATTACGTCACCGAATGGTGTCAGCAATGGCCGGTTGAACTTGTCCGTCAACGAACTGTGTTCCTTGATGCGTTGGTACGATCGGGCGTGGGTATGAACCGGCCTCTTCCAGAAGACAGCGTCCGTCGGGCGGGTCAGTCGGCTGACGAGGCCCACGCCTCCAAACCGGACGTTGTCAGCCAAGGGGCCGATTTGGACTCTCGTCGCGGCTCTGGTCCTGATGTCAGTGCTGGCTTGGACTTTGTGCTGCGCCACGATGCGGGGTTGTTGAAGCGCCTTGAGGGCGCCTGAGCTCGCGGCTCGGCCCGATTCAGGAACGGGATGCGGAAAGGAGGCATCGTGGTGGCGAATTCATTGGAGGAATTCTTGGACAAGAGGCCTGTTGACCGCGAAATGGTGGAAGCCCATAAGAACCAGCTGCTTGATCAGGTCCGGGCGTATCGGCTTCAGAGGCTCCCTGAGGCATCGGACCTGACGTAGGTCGAGTTGGCTACGCGACTGTGCGTCAGCCAGAACAGGGTGTTGTCCTGTGTCCAACACTGTGACATCGAGCGCGCCATGTTCGGCACACTGCGGAAATATGCTGATGCGGTCGGTTGCCGGCTTCGTGCGGAGGTTGAACTCGGCGACGAACGGATCCAGATCGCCTGAGGCGGCAACCCGTACCCGTATGTTTGAGTAACTCGATCGTGGCCGGGAAGCGGGCCCAAAGCCGGAAAATCGCGTGTGCACTATGTGCGCACTCTTGCCGTCGGACTCGGCTATGTCGGTGCCGGTTCGGACCGTACTCAGAATATTTTCCGGACTTCCCAGTCTTTTTTGCGGGTTGGAAGCCGGTTCGAGTCCCAGCTTGGGCACAGTGTTTTCGCAGATCAGGGGCTTTTGGCCCCTGCCTGTTGACAGAGTTTCACCTATTGCGGGTTCGAGTGTTGAAAGCGCTCGAATTCGTTCCAGTCAACTCATACGAATTTAGCCGGACATCTACTTTTATCTACCGTTCAGGACGACGTGCCCCAACTGTTGTCGCTATCTGTTTCCCTGGCCAAACCCTGTATTACGACGGGGTTTAGACTGCCATAGTCGTTCTGGCGGCCGAACCACTCGCCGATAATGGATCATCAGCTCGCCGGCTCCGGGCGGATCTCGGGGCAGCAGGGTGTGCTCCGAAACCGAGACACGACGGACGAGATGTTGCGCGAACAACGGGATTCGTACCGTGACCGACGGCGTCCCGATACGATTCTCAATGAATCGGTCTGTTGCCCGTTTTGAATTCGTACATGGACAGTTTTTGGGCTTCGTGGATATTGGGGGAAAATTGAGAATAATTGTTGCCAGCCCTGTCAGTTCTTTGGTGAATCAGACGAGGAGCTTTCGACGCGTGACCTTGGGTGTCGTGGCTGGGGCTGCACTCGTCGTGCCCGGCATGATCGCCGCGCCAGCGGCGGTGGCTGCCGGGGTGCCTGCTCCAACCCCGGCTCAGGGGACCACAATCGCGGCCCCGACTCCCGTTCCGACCACTTCGGCGGCGGTCAAGTCTGGTGCCGCTGTTACGCCCCAGACTGCTCCCACGCCGACGCCGGCGAAGCTTGCACCTGTTGCTGCTCCTGTGGCTTCCATCAAGGCTGCCGCCTCGAACCCGCTTCCATCCTCGCTGAGTTCATCGGTCACGGACCCTCTTACCGATCGGAGCACCACCAAGACGGTCACCTCCACGGTCGACGCATATATGCCGTCGCTCAGTCCGACGGTATCGGCAGTCGCCAACAACGACAAGATCATCGTCAATGGAACCGGCTTCGTGCCGAACTCCCAGGTGGTAGTGACAGCATCACCATCCTTCCCCGGGACGGTGGTGACCTCCGATGCCAGCGGCGCCTTAACGGCCTCCATTCCGGTCGATGGTGGAACGTGGCTCCAGGTCGGAGTCACGGTGACTATCACCGCAACCGGTGTCTACAACACCTTCGCGAGCACCACGGTCACCATCATCGACAACGTCCACCCGAATGCCAAGCTGGACCCCATCGCTCCGGCGGAGCAGATCGCACCGATTGTGGTCACCGGCAGCGGCTTCCGGCCGAATGCCCAGGTATCGCTCTTCATGGATGATGTACGGAAGGAGACCATCTACACCGATGCCGACGGCAAGCTCGCTGTAGATATCGGGACCTCACGCGATACTCCCGTCGGTGATCACAGCATCAAGGCGTACGCAGGCTCCAGCGTTCTCTCCGCCACCGCTACCGTGACGGGGTATGTCTTCCACCCCGTCACCTTTGCTCAGGCCGAGGTGCAACAAGGGGAACCGTTCACTATCACGGTCTCCGATTACAGACCAGGTGAGATGGTCACCGTCGACATGAACAGAGCCGTCATCGCCACTCAATTCGTGGGACCGGATGGTATGTTCGCGTTCACGCCATGGATGCCTTTCAATGCGCCGACCGGTCCTCGTACTATCACGGCTACCTCGGAAGACGGCAAGCGGGTCTCCAGCACCGTCATCACGGTGGTGCCTAGGGTCACGCCAGTGATTACAGTGACCCCGGTGGTGACCGCAGGAGGCTATGTACGGCTCACCGGCAGCGGCTTCGATCCCGACGCGCTCCTAGTGATCACAATCCCCAACGTCGGTGTCTTCCGAACCATGGCAGAGCGAGATGGCACGTTCGGTACGCACAATAGTGAGAATGCTTATCGGGTGAATAGCCCTGGAACGTATACGCTGACGCTGAGGACCACAAACGGTGATGTCATCCAGGCCGCGTTCATCGTGGAATCGGCAGTTCCGATCATCCCGGTTTATCCTCCTGTCACCTCGGAACCCGTGTCTCCGGCACCGGTCCAGCCGGTAGCGGTAGTGACTCCGAAGCCGTTGGCGTTCACCAGCCTGACCCCCGCGACACGGACGGAAGCGGATTCCGCCGTCGTGGCACCGTTCGAAGTCCCAAAGGTTCCCGATCAGACCTTGACCGGTCCGACTCCTGCGGGGGCGACCCCTATGCCTACTGTCACGCCGAAGCCCGACCACGCTGCGGTAGTAGCGGCGGACGTGTCCAAAGTTTCCGATGACATCAACTGGGTTCCGTACGTGTTCGGCGGGATCTTGATCCTGGTTGCTGCTGGAGTTGGCGTTCTGGGGACGGCAAGGGGCCGCCGTGCGGGGAATTCCAGGTAGTTCCTTGTCGTAGTTCAGTGCGTCTTGGATCTCCACATACTCGGCGGACGGGAGGCGCTTGGTGAACTCGCGTCCGGTCGAGTCGATGGGCAGGATGCGGTCGTCCGTGCCGTGAACGATCAGGGCCGGACGTTGACCTGTTCGACGTCGGTGCGGAAGTCCGTCAGCCATGAGTCGAGGGCGGCGAAGGAGGCGTACCAGGACGAGCCGCCGGCCACGTTCCATGCGTTACGCAGCGCCTCTTCGCTGAGGCGGGTGGCGAGGAAATTGTCCGTGTTGAAGAAGTCTCAGTAGAAGTTGGTGAACCAGGCGTAGCGGTCCTCGATAGCAGCGCTTCGGATGCCGTCGAATACCGATGAGGGACAGCCGGTGGGGTTGTCTTCGGTCTGCAGGACGAATGGTTCAAGGGATGCCAGGAACGCTGCCTTGGTGACACGGCAGCGGCAAGGCGCTCAAACCCACGCGCGCCAGGGGACTCTCGATTTCAGGCGCGTCCCCTGGCCCGCAAGCTGCGTCGCCGTCGTCCACCCGTTGCGTTGATTGGTGGGTTTGAAACCATCCGGCGGTTGGGTAGCCATGGTCAGGCGAGGGTGGTGAGCCTGAGCGAACCGACCTTTGCGGTTCCTCCGGTGGTGTACAGCGACACGCCGGTGCCGGAGGGGTCTGGGAAGATCAGCTCGGTGAGGGTGACTTCTCCGTCTTGGGCGAAGATCTCCACAGAGCAGTGATCAACGAAAATGCGCAGGCTATACGCTCCATCCATGGCACGCAGGGGCGCGGTGTCGATCGATGAAAAGGCGCCGTGGAACGCGGTGTTGCCCGAGACCGTTCGATCCACGAGCAGTCTGCCGTCACCCGGACGGATGCCGATCCTTGTACCTTCGTTGCCGTTGCCGCGGATCACGAGGCCAAATTCATCTGCGGAACCGGGCACAAACGTTACCTCGATGAGTTGCACGGCGCCCCCGCCTGCCACGGAACGGATGCCATCGACGTCGAGCTCTGTGTAGGCAACTGTGCGGGTAAGCGCTGCGGGGTCAATCACTGCCTGCTGGGTGAGGTGCGGTGTCCCTTCAGAGGTGACCAGCGAGACCTCGCGTACAAGCGACATGGGGCTTCGCCACGGGGAGGTTGGAATGTCGTTGCCGTACTGCCAGTTGTTCATCCAGGCCATCATGAGCCGGCGACCGTCCGGAACGTTGCTGAAGGAAACGGCAGCGTAGTAGTCCCGGCCCCAGTCGAGCCAGTGATACTCGGTCAGGCGCGCCGGATCCTGGTCGCCTTCGGTGACCGTGGTTTCGGACCTGAACGTCACGCCGTCGAATTCGCCAACGAAGTACTGTCCCGCAGATCCTCCGTTTGGGCCGCCCGGATTGAGGTTAACGGTCAGGACCCATCGGATCAGGTCCTCGTTCCCGTCAAGTGGCAGAGGAAACAGGTCAGGACATTCCCAGACTCCGCCAGTGGCGTTGGCGCGCCCGAAACTGCTGAGGTAGTCCCAGCTCTTGAGGTCATCGGAGCGGTACATCACGACCGTGAAATCCAGTGCCTCGACAGCGACCATTACCCAATAGGCGCCGGCCGGGCCGTTGTAGCGGAACACCTTCGGGTCGCGGAAGTTCGCGGAACTGCGGTTCAGGACCGGGTTTCCGTGGTACTTGGACCAGGTGTAGCCACCGTCCGTGCTCCACGCGAGTGACTGGGCCTGGATCCCGGCGTGCTGTGAGTTCTCCTTGTAGGCACTTGTGTAGATGGCGACCAGGGGTGCAACAGTTCCGTCGCCGAGTCCGCTGGTGTTGTGCTGGTCGTAAACGACGCTGCCGGAGAAGATGTCCTCGTAATCGTCGCAGGCAATAGCGACGGGTTGCTCTGTCCACGTGATGAGGTTGGTGGAGGTGGCGTGCCCCCAGGACATGTTTCCCCAGACATTCCCAAAGGGGTTGTTCTGGTAGTAGAGGTGGTAATTACCCTCGTAGTAGATGAGGCCGTTGGGGTCATTGAGCCAGGTGTCCTTGCTGGCGTAATGCATCGCCGGCCGGAAAGCCTCACGTGTGGGCGCGGTTACCGCGGTCATGAATCAAAGTCTCATTTCATTTCGTCTTCCTGAGGAAGGGTGGGTGCGGCCATCCAGCCGGCGAACGGCGCGGGGCGCTGTTCGGCGGCTGGACGGATGCCGGTGTTAGCGGTTGCTCTTGTATAGGTCGTACGTCCGCTTCGCGGCGGGATGCCCCGGCCATGAGCTGGATATCTTAGGTGAGAGAGCGATGGGGACATGACTCCAAAGGCGGGAGACGTCGGATCCTGAGTTAGGGGAAGAGGGCCCGGGCTCCTCCAAAGATCTCAGCCATGGTCCAGGCATCGAAGGAGAGCAGCCTCACGGTACCCTCGGCGGTCAGGCTCACGTGCTCGCCGGCCAGGGTCGGGTAAACGCGGGCGGTGAGCGGCTTGCCGTTGGCGAAAATTTCGACGGCGGATCGGTCCACCAGGACGCGCAGGTGCACCCGGCCGTCGGGCATCGGAAGCGGTCCGGACTTGTCGTCGACATCAACGGTTGGATCGAGGCTGCTCTGAGTCCGGTCGAGGCGGAGTGTGCCTTGGCCGTCGCCTTCAGTGGTCCGGCACAGCTCGATCACTGTTTCCTCCTTGGATTTACCGGTGACGCCACCGTCAGCCGATCCCAGCAAGCCCAGTCGCAGCACAGCACCAGGCTCGAGCTGCACATCCAGCTCGAGGTCCAATTGGCTGCCGGAGACACCGGTAGCCACAGGTGCCCCGGTACCCACCAGCTCCTGTCCAGGCAGGCCCACATGGTCCCGGCGCAGCTTCTCGATTTCAGGCACGGGCGCGAACCCCAGGGTTCCGTCGTCGGCCACGGTTGTGACGCGCGGCAAACTCATGACGCCCGACCACCCGGCCTCGATCATCGCGGCGTCGCTGCGGCCCTCCTGAAGCCAACCAAACATGATGCGTCGGCCGGACTCATCCTGGAATGACTGCGGCGCATAGAAGAACCGTCCACCGTAGTCGAGCCGATGCAGCCCGGTGGGCTCGAAGGAGTTTTCCGAATAGCGGCCGGTCCAGTACAGCGGGTGGCGCGTGTCGCCGTTGTCCCATGCGGAAAAGACCAGCACGTCGGGCGCGTCGCCAGAAGTCGGAACCGTACCCAACGATCCCTCGCGTGCCCGGAACAAGTCCACGCATTCCCACATGGTCCCGGTCCAATCGGAATCGGCAGGATCGCCCTGTGAGGCGTCGCCGATGAACAGGGGCCCGACGTATTCCCAGGCGCGCAGATCCTCCGACTCGTACAGGAACGCCGTGCCGCCGCGCCCACGGATGCCCGATCCCACCAGTTGCCGCCAGATGTAACCCTCGCGCCATACGCAGTGATCGCGATACGCCGTGATGTCCACTCCGGCCGGCGGGGCTGCGATGACCGGGTTCTGAGGAATCTTGCTCCAGCTCAGGAGGTCTGCGGATCCGACGGCAACGCAGGGCAACTCCTGCTCGCCCAGCCGTCCCGAGTACACCAAGGTGGGTGTTCCTCCGTCGTTCACCAACACCCCCGACCAGCAGCCGTCGGCGTCCGGACCTGCGGAAGGTTCCAGCGCCACAGGCTGGTCCGTCCAGTGGACGAGGTCGGTGCTGGTGGCGTGGCCCCACTGGATGCGGTGGTGGAAGGCGCCTTCGGGGTTGTACTGGTAGAAGAGGTGATAGGTGCCCTTCCACTGGCTCACGCCGTTGGGGTCGTTCAGCCAACCGGCCGGGGACACGAAATGGAAGCGCGGCCGAAGGGGGTCCGCATCGGCGCGTGCAATCAGTTCGTCCTGGGGGACGGTGCCGAGCGGGTGCGTCGATTCAGTCATGCGGAGGCCTTGCTGTCCGTAGGTTCAGTTGCCAGGGCGTGGCCGCCGGCTCCAGCCTGCGGGCGGTAGAGGTGGCAGCGCACCCAGTGGCGGTTTTCGGGGTTGCCCACACCGTGGCGAACCGGTTCCTCGGCCGAGCAGGCCTGGTTTGGGTCGCCGTCGAAAGCGCAGCTGGTCGAAGCGATCACAGCCTGTCGCAGCTCGGCCCGGCGGACGGGATCGTAGGAGCCCGCCCGGGCCGGATCCGGGACGGCTGAGACCAGCAGTTGCGTATACGGGTGGGCCGGGTTGGCCAGGAGGTCCAAGGACTCGCCCTCTTCAACGAGCTCACCGGCGAACATGACCGCCGTCCGGTCCGCGAGGTATCGGGCCGAAGCGAGGTCGTGTGTGATGTAGAGCATGGAGATTCCCTGCTCATCGCGGAGTTTGCGCATCAGGTTCAGCACGCCGATCCGGACCGAAACATCCAGCATGGAGGTGGGCTCGTCAGCGAGGATGACCTGTGGTTCCACGGCAAGGGCCCGGGCGATCGCGACTCGCTGGCGCTGGCCGCCGGAGAGCTCGTGCGGGTAGGAGTTCAACATGTCGGCCTGCAGGCCCACGGTGGTCATAAGCTCCTCGAGTCGCTGCTGTGTCTCTGTCTCGGAGCTGCCGCCCTTCCGGTGGATCACTAGCGACCTCCGCAGGAAATGCTCCACTCTGTGGGCAGGATTCAGCGAGCCGAAGGGATCCTGAAAGACCATCTGAAGTTGGGAGCGGAACGCTCTCGATGCCTGGAAGCGGTCACGCTTGAGGACGTCGACGCCGTCAAGCAGGATCTCGCCGGAGCTCGGACGTTCCAGCCGGGCAACGCAGCGGGCCAGGGTGCTCTTACCCGACCCAGACTCTCCCACGAGGGCCACGATTTCTCCGCGGCCAATGGTCAGGTCTACGCCGTGCAGGGCCCGGACGGACTCCCGGGAGAACAAACCACCTATTGCAAAAGACTTTCCTAGTCCGCGGACCTCGAGGGCCGTAGCTTCTGTGTCGGCGGAGGGGCGCTGGGATGACAGCACAGCGTGGCTCATCGTGCGGCTCCTTCCAGGACGGCTGCTTCAGCGTCGGCACCAAACGGAGCCACGAAATGGCCGGGTGCTGCTTCGGTGAGGTCGGGGATGTTCCGGAACTTCACGCCGTCGGGCAGTCCGGTCAGCGGAACCCGCGGACCGGTCAGCGGCGGGAACGCCCCCATCAACGCCTGCGTGTAGGGGTGGCGAGGGTTGGCGTAGACGTCCTGGGCTTTCGCGGTCTCCACGATCCGGCCTCCGTACATCACGGCCATGCGGTGCGACAGCTCCACCATGAGGGACATGTCGTGGGTGATGAAGAGGACGGAGAATCCCAGTTCGCGTTGGAGTTCCTTGATTTGGGCCATGATTTCCTGCTGCACCACCACGTCCAGGGCGGTGGTGGGTTCGTCGAGGATCAGGAGGGACGGCTTGAGCGCCACGGCCATCGCGATCACCGCACGCTGGCGCATGCCTCCCGAAAGCTGGTGCGGGTAGGACTTGAGTCGAGCGGAGTCGATCCTGACAAGTTCCAGCAGCTGGCCCGCGCGTCGGAGGGATTCCTTGCGGGAGTAGCCGGCGTGTGTGGTGAAGATGTCCACGATCTGCTCGCCGATGGTGAGCACCGGATTCAGCGAGTTCATGGCCGACTGGAACACCATAGCGACGTCCTGCCAGCGGAAACGCCGCAGTTCCTCCGGGCTCATGGCCAGGACGTCCTTGCCGCCGAAGGAGATGCTGCCGGCGGCGATTTTTGCGGGGTCCTTGAGCAGCCGCATGATCGAGTTGGCGATGGTCGACTTGCCGCAGCCGGACTCGCCCGCCAGCCCGAACACCTCACCGGTGCCGATGCTGAAGGAAACACGGTCGACGGCGGTGGTGGAGCGGGTGTCGCCGATGTACTTGACGGTGAGGTTCTTGACGTCCAGGACGGGCTCGTGGGAGCCGAAGGAAACTTGGGAGACTGTCACTTGGCGGCGCTCCTTTCGGTATTCTTTGGGGTTTTGATCTTCCGCAGCCGCGGATTAGTGACCTCGTCCACGGCGTAGTTGATGAGGGCCAGTGCGAACGCGACCAGCGCGATGCAGACACCCGAGGGAACAAAGACCCACCAGCTGCCGGTCAGTAGGGCTCCCTCGTTGCCGGCCCAGAAGAGGTTGTTGCCCCAGGAAACGGTGCTCACGTCACCCAGGCCAAGGAACTCCAGGCCTGCCTGGGCGCCGATGCCGTAAATCACGCAGCCGAGGAGGGTTCCCATGACGATCGATGCCATGTTCGGCAGGATTTCCCGGAACATGATGCGGCCAGCCCGTTCGCCGGACACCACGGCCGCGGCCACAAAGTCCTTTGAGCGGATGGATAACGCCTGGGAGCGCAATACACGTGCCGACCCAGCCCAGCCGGTGACCACGAGCACCAGGATCACGGTTCCCAAACCCGGCGGCAGGAAAGCTGCCAGGATGACAAGGAGCGGGAGTCCGGGCAGGAGCAGGAAGACGTTGGTCACCAGGGACAGTGCTTCGTCAATGAACTTGCCGAAGTACGCCGACGCCAGGCCCACCAAAATGCCGATGAAGGTGGATGCGAAGCCCACAGTCAACCCGACGAACAGGGAACTGCGGGAGCCATGGACAGTCAGGGCAAGCACGTCCTGGCCTTTGGCCGTGGTGCCGAGCCAGTGCTCGGGAGACGGTTCCAGCGAGGCCATCGCGGTGATCCGCGATGGGTCTCCGGGGAACAGCACGGGGGCCAGCAACGCAAACGCGATGAACACGAGCATCACGATCATGCCCACCAGGGCCTTCTTGTTGGTGATAAGTCCGTGGACGAAACTGCGGTTGGGCTTGCGGGCAGACGTGGGCTCAGTGGGCTGCTTGAGAATTGCGGTTGTCATGATGGATCCCTCAGTTGCTGCGCACACGCGGGTCGAGGCGGACGTAGAGGATGTCCACGAGGAAGTTCGCCAGCAGCACGGCGGCGGTGATGGTCAGGAACAGGCCCTGCATAAGCGGGTAGTCGAGGCCTTGGACGGCGTTGAGGAGTTGGTAGCCGACGCCGGGATACGCGAACACCACCTCGGTGAGCATTGCACCACCCACCACGAAGCCCAGGCTCATGCCGAAGCTCGTGACCGACGGGAGCATGGCGTTCCTTGCCGCGTAGCGGAGCATGATGCGGCCCGGCCGGAGACCCTTGGCCTCGGCCATGGTGATGTAGTCCTCGGCGTTCGTGGCGATCATGGTGTTCCGCATGCCGAGCATCCAGCCGCCGATGGACACCAGGACGATCGTCAGCGCCGGGAGCACAAGGTGAGCACCGACGTCGCCGATGAACTCCCAGGTAAACGCGGGCTCCAGACCATCCGTGAAAGCGTGGCGGATCGGGAACCAGCCCAGGACTACACCGAACAGGTACAGGGCTCCCATGGCCAGCCAGAAGTACGGGAAGGATCCGATGAAGATCAGGAGCGGCGGTAGGGCGGAGTCGATCGCGCCGCCGCGTCGCCAGGCGGCCAGCATGCCGAGGAGATTGCCGATGATGGCGGCGAACACCAGTGCGGTTCCGCCCAGCAAAAGGGTCCAGCCGATCTGGCTGGCGATGACCTCGGTGACCGGGGTGGGGAAACGCGAGATGGAGACACCCATCTGGCCGGTCAGGATGTTGTGCATGTAGTCGACGTACTGTTCCCAGAGCGGCCGCGTATCCACGCCGAGCATCTTGCGCAGGGCTTCGATCTGTTCGGGCTGCATCTTGCCCTGGGTACGGGCGAACATGCGTGAGACGGGGTCTCCCGGCATGAAACGCGGGAGCAGGAAGTTCAGGGTGATGGAGGCCCAGAAGGCGATCAGGTAAAAACCCAGGCGGCGCAGGATGAAGCGCACGGTTGCTCCGTTCGGGAAAGGCGGGGTCCGGGACGACAGTGGTCCCGGGCGGGAAAGATGAAAAGGTTCTCGGCCGGTGGGAACCGGAATATGGCAACTGCAGCCACCGGCCGAGAAGTGGCACCGGCTACTTGCGCGGTTCCAGGGTGGTCAGGACCAGGACCGTGGTGGGGGAGCGGTCAGAGAGCGTTGCGTAGGGGTTGTCCTGAGTGGGCCATCCCGTGAAGTGAACGTCCGTGTAGTCGCCCCATTCGGGGCCGGAGAACAGCGGAACCGTCGGGGCCACCGCTTTGTATTCCGCCTGAAGCTGGTTCGCGATCTGCTTCTGTGCGGTTTCGTCGCCAGCAGAAGCGAACTGCTGCAGGAGATCATCGGCCTTTGGATCGCCGAAACGGTGGTAGTTCTCGGTGGCCTTGGCGCCCACCGGCTTGACGGTGGATGTGCCCATGGTGGAGCTGAAGTACTTGAACGGGCTGGGGTCGTTCGCGCTCCAGACGATGCCGGTGTCGAACGTTCCCTGCTCGTAGCCGGAGACGACGGAGGCCCAGTCAGGGGAGTCCACCTTGGCGGTCACGCCGATGGCCTGGAGGTTCTGGGAGATCACGTTGGCCACGGAGAGCCAGTCGGAGGAGCTGGCGCCCACGGAGATCTTGAACTCGAAAGGCTTGCCGTCCTTGAGGGTGCGCTTGCCGTCCGCGCCCTTGGGGTAGCCGGCGCCGTCGAGCATCTTGTTCGCTTCGTCGACATTCAGCTTGGTCCAAGTGCAGTTGTTCGCCACATCGGCGTTCTTCCAGCTCGCGTAGTTGCCGGAGAGGCCTGTGCAGTCGGCCGGAGTGGCGTACCCGCTCATGCCGATCTTGGTGACCTGGTCACGGTCAACCGCCATGCTCAGGGCCTTGCGCACCGTCGCGTCATTGAACGGCGCCTTGCTGGTGTTCAACTGCCAGTTGATCATGGCGCCCGTCGGCGGGAACCAGAAGTGGCGGTGGTCCTTGTCTTTTGAGATGAAGGTCTTCTCGATGTTCGGGATGAACTGGGTGGACCAGTCCACATCGCCGTTGACGCTGGCCAGGTTGGCGGCATCGTTTCCGGACATCGCCAGCATCTTGATGCCGGCGATCTTCTGCTTGTCAGGCTGCCAGTAGTTCGGGTTCTTCTTCAGCACGAAGGACTGGGACTGGAAGCTGTCCACCTGGGTGTAGGGGCCGGTTCCCACGGGGTTGGCGTTGGTGTCCTTCGCCGGATCGGCGATGGATGACCAGATGTGCTTGGGGAGGATGGGGAGCTGCCCGATCTCATAGAGCGCGGGGGACCAGGGCTTGTTGAAGGTGAATGTCACCTTGTCGGTGCCCGCCGGAGTGACGGAATCCAGGTACTCGAAGCCGCCCTTGAGCTTCTTCTGCAGCTGGAAGGTGTAGGCCACGTCATCGGCGACGAAAGGCTGCCCGTCGGACCACTTCACGCCGTCACGCAGGGTGAAGGTGACGGACTTGCCGTCCTTGGCAGCGTCCCAGGAGGCGCCCAGCCAGGGGACGGTGTTGCCTTTGGCCGGGTTGAAGACCAGTAGGGGTTCGTAGATGGCCTGCTGGACCATGGGGTTCACAGTGGGGGCGAAGGGGTTGAAGTTACGGTCGAAGGTGCTCATGTCCTCACGCGGGATGGTCAGGAAGGCGTTCGCGTTGGCTCCGGCGTCGGTGCCGGCGGACTTGTTGACAGTGGCAGCGCAGCCGGTCAGCAGCATTGCACCCACAGCCAGTCCGGCCGCTGCAATGCGGGCAGACCTCAAGAGTCGGGGTTGTGTCATGATGGGTATCTCTTTCCTATCTTCATCAGCAAGGTGAAGGGGTGGGTAAGGGTTTGCTCTTCGAAACTTGATTTCGCGGTCAGACCGAAGAGCGTTCTAGCAGCGGACAGTCGACCAATTGCTGGTCGGCAGTGATCGGCTGTCCTGCTGTGAGAGCTGCGAGCGTCTGGACTCCCAGTGCGCCCATTTTTTCGAAGGGCAACGCAACCGTGGTCAGTTTTGGCCTGAGGTAGGCCGCGATCAGTTCCTGGTTGTCGAAGCCGATCACGGCGATGTCCCCGGGGATGGTCAATCCCCGTTCCTTGATGGCGTCATAAGCGCCCATCGCCATGCGGTCATTGAGGCAGAACAGTGCGGTCGGCCTGTCCTGCTGGGGGTAACGATCCAGGATTTGGCACGCCGCCTCGTAGCCTCCATCCGCCGTCGCATGCCCGGACACCACCAGCTCCGGATCCAGTTCGAGCCCGGCGCCGGCGAGTGCTTCGCGGGCACCCTCCAAACGCCCGACGGCCGCGGGAATGTGCGGGTCCAGGTTGATGACTCCGATCCTGCTGTGGCCGGCCCGGAGCAAACGATCGACGGCAACCCTGCCGCCCCCGCGCTCGTCCGGGACGATCGAGGGCAGTTTCCCGTCCGCGTCGAAACAATTGATCAGGACAGTGGGAACCTCGTGGGCGCTTTCCGGAACATGTACCCCGCGGTGGTATGTTGCCGCGTACAAAAGTCCTTCCACTCGTTGTTCCAGCAGCTTTTCCGTTGCTGCATCTTCCAGGCCTTGGTTGGGTCCTACGGCATCGGCCTGGTCGGAAGGCGCGATGAGCAGGAACCGGTGGTCAAGCCAGGCTTGATCCTGGGCGCCCTTGATGATGTCCACCGCAAACGGGGCCGTCACGATCTCGGTGACGAGTCCGTACCAATCACTGCGTTGGGAAGCCAGTGCGCGCGCTCCGGCATTCGGGCGGTAACCCAATGCCTGGACGGCGTCGTTGATGCGGATGCGCGTTTCCTCAGAAATGCTGGCGTTTTCGCGGTTGTTCAGCACGAACGAGACCGCCGTCCGGGAGACACCGGCGTGCTGGGCGACATCACTCATGGTGACACCCCGCTGCCGCACAGCCGCGGCTTTCTGGGGGGTGGTGGTTTTCGCCATTGAATGCTCCGTGTCTTCGTTGATCCTGCGCGCAGTACCAAGGGTTCGGTCTGAGGTCGTATCGCAATCGTTGGCAAGTAACGCGAGTTACCTTCAGCGGTGTGATTGAGGTTACACGCGTTACCTCGTAGCTGTCAACGGCTTCCACCGGCATGCGGGCAGTTGGTTCACGATCGCTTGAGCCAGGCCGGGCGTCGGAGGATTTGACTGTTGACTTGTCCGGTGGACAAGCCGTAGGTTCCCTTTTTGACAACGTTGTCTTCGTTCGGTGGATCTGACGCAAGTGCAGCATTTGAGTCGATCAATGCCCCCACACAACTAGCCGAGCGACAACCGGCATTACCTGCCTGTCACTGTCGACACGAAAGGTGAATACGTGCGCCGCACACATTCCGGTCCCGGTCTGACACCCGGACCAAAATCAAAAAAACGCCTCAACGCCCTGATCCTCGCCGCCGCTATGACCGCTGGCAGCGCCCTTCCGCTGTCCGCCCCGGCCCTGGCCGCGGACACCTCCGGGGCGGCCGCTACGGCTTCCGGCGCGGTCGGAACTTCCGCGCCCTACTCCGAGACATACCGACCCCAGTTCCACTTCAGCCCGGCGACGAACTGGATGAACGACCCGAACGGCCTGGTCTACTACCAAGGCGAATACCACATGTTCTTCCAGTACAACCCCTCGGGGGACACCTGGGGCAACATGTCCTGGGGCCACGCCGTCAGCACGGACTTGGTGCACTGGACGCAGCTCCCGCTCGCCATTCCGCAGGACGACAAAAACATGATCTTCTCGGGCAGTGCTGTCATCGATAAAGACAACACGACGGGCTTTGGCCAGCCGGGCAACCCCGCCATGGTGGCAATCTATACTGCCGCCGACAAGGCTACCGGGAAGCAGTCCCAAGCACTCGCCTACAGCACGGACAAAGGCCGGACGTTCACCAAATACAATTCCGGGAACCCGGTGCTGGACATCGGGTCAAACAATTTCAGGGACCCGAAAGTTTTCTGGTACGAGGCCGGACACGAGTGGCTAATGTCAGCCGTGTTGTCCGACCAGCACAAGGTGACTTTTTACAGTTCTCCAGACCTGAAAACCTGGAAGCATCTGAGCGATTTCGGGCCTGCAGGCGCCACAGGCGGCGCCTGGGAATGTCCTGACCTGTTCCCCCTGCCGGATCCCGCCAACCCAGGCAAACAGAAGTGGGTACTGACGGTCAACCTCAACCCGGGAGGGATCGCAGGAGGTTCGGGCGTCCAATATTTCACGGGAAGTTTCGACGGCACCAAGTTCACCTCGGATGACAAACCCTATGTCCCCCCGGCCGGGACATCTTTGGGAAACTTCGATAACGGTACTTACGATGGCTGGCAAACCACCGGGACAGCCTTCGGCACCGCCCCGGCCACAGGAAGCCTGCCGGGCCAGTCCGGCGTTACAGGCTTTGAAGGAACCGGCTTCGTCAACAGCTTCAACGGCGGTGACGGCCCCACCGGAACGCTCAGTTCCCAGACCTTCACCATCAACAAATCCCACCTGAATTTCCTCGTCGGCGGCGGCAACCACCCTTACGCCGCCGACACCGTCCCGCTCGGCACCCTGCCGGCCGGGACCGTGTTCAACGACTTCTCCGGGGCCACCTACGGGGCCGGCTGGACCGCCACCGGTTCCTTCGCCAGCTCGGGGCCCTCGACCGAGAGCTTGCCCAACCAGCTCGGCCCGAAGGTGCTGGACACCTACGCGCCCCAAGGCGAGACCGGCACCGGCACCATCACCTCCCCGACGTTCACGGTCAACAGCCCGTATATCGACCTGCAGGTCGCTGGCGGCAACCACCCCTGGGGCCAATCGAACCCGACCGCGGTCAACCTGATCGTCGGCGGCAAGGTCGTCGCCACCACCACGGGCCCCAACAGCCCTGACCTGACGTGGACGAACTGGGACATGAGCAAGTACCAAGGCCAGCAGGCCCAGATCCAGGTCGTGGACCAGAACGACGGATCCACCGGCTGGGGCCATCTCATGGTGGGCGACATAGTCTTCGCCAACGCCCCGGCCAAGCCCTGGGACACTCAGACCTCCGTCAATCTCGTCGTCGACGGCAAGGTGGTGCGCTCCGCCACGGGCGCAAACAGCGAGAACCTGGACTGGGCGTCGTGGGACCTGAGCGACCTGATGGGCAAGCAGGCGCAGATCCAGGTCGTAGACCACAACACCGGCGGCTGGGGACACATCCTGGCCGACGACTTCACGCTCTCAGACACGGCGGCACAATCCGCAGTCCAACGCGCTCACTGGGTCGACTACGGCAGGGACAACTACGCCGGTGTCACCTTCAATGACGCCCCTGGCGGCAAGCGGATCATGATCGGCTGGATGAACAACTGGGACTATGGAGGATCCATTCCCACCTCACCGTGGCGCAGCGCCATGACCGTCCCGCGGGAGCTGTCCCTCCAAACCGTCGACGGCGCACCCCGCCTGGTGCAGACACCGGTCAACCAACTCAACCAGCTCACTACGGGGCCGTCAGTCCACAAGGAGAACATGTCCGTCCCTGCCGGAAGCACCGTCCTGCCGGCCACAGGGAAGGCGCTCGACATTACGGCGTCCTTCACTGCCGGTACTGCAAGCTCCTACGGACTGAAAGTCCGCACCGGGTCCGGCCAGGAAACACTCATCGGCTATGACAACAAGTCCGGACAGGCCTACATTGACCGGACCAAGTCCGGCGCCGTGGGATTCAACCCCAGCTTCCCCGGAGTCCAGACCGCGCCGCTCACGACAAGCGGAGGAACGGTCAAACTCCGGATCCTGGTTGACTGGTCCTCGGTCGAAGTCTTCGCCGACGACGGGAAAATCGTCCTGACAGACCAGATCTTCCCGGACCCGTCCAGCCAAGGCATCGAAGCTTTCGCCAACGGAGGAAACGCTGTTCTCACTTCTCTGGACGTCAAGCAGATGAAGTCGGCCTGGCAATAACCGGACGCCCCATCGCATTGATCAGACCGCGGCGCCCGCAACTTCACCGTTGTGGGCGCCGTAGCTGTCCGCCCCTGAATCATGCACGTACCGGGGCAATTATGCTGGGCCAGGAGAGCAGCCAGCTGACCGTCATCCTGAGGAGCCAGGCTCTGTTCGTTCCTGCCTCTGCGCGCTTTTCGGCCTTGGCCAGGCCCTAAACCATTGGATGAAGCCAGGTCAGGACGGAGCCGTCTTCTTCGATGTGCTCGGCGAGTTCGGCGTTGAATTTCCGGCCGTATTCCGCTCTGATGTGTTCCTCGAAGGCTGCCTGGTCACGGTAGACCTCGAACACGAAGTATTCCCGCGGGTTGGTTTCGCGGGTGTAGGGAAGGAACATGACGTTCCCGGGCTCCCGGCGGACGTGGACGGTGAGCTCGGCCATCATTTCGGCCACCCTGGCTTCGCTGCCTGGCCTGACGGTGAATTCCGCATACAGTGTTTTGGTCATGTCGGGTCCTTTGCTTGGTTGGTGTCGGGTTGTTCCGAAGTCTTGGCTGCTAGGTCAGCGGCAGGATCTCGCCGGATCCCCTGGGGATCAGTTCCGACGGGACGATGTAGGTTTTCGGGGCGCCGTCGTCACCATCGATTCTGGCAAGGATCCGCTCCGCGGCGGTCTTGCCGATGCGCTCAGGGTGCTGGGCAATGACGGTGATCCCGGGTTCCATCATGTCGGCCAGGGTGAAGTCGTCAAATCCGATCAGGGCAACGCTGTGGTGCAACCCGAGGGACTTCAGCGCGCGCATGGCACCGAAGGTGACCAGGTTCTGGCTCGAGAAGATCGCCGTGGGAGGGTTCTCCGAGGTGAGCAGCTCGAGCGCTGCCCGGAGGGCGGTCTCCTCGTCGTGAAGTCCGTTGCGCACCGGGATGGTCGAGGTTGCAATGCCGGCCCTGCCGATTTCCTCCAGGAACCCCGTGCGGCGTTTCGTTGCGGTCTGGATGTCGGTGCGGTCTCCGAGGTAGGCCAGTCTGGTGTGGCCGTGTCGGATGAGGTGTGCGGCCGCCTTCGCGGCGCCCACCTCGTTGTCCGTGACGACCGCGTCAGCTTCTATGCCTACCGGCTCGCGGTCGATGAACACCATGGGCAGGTTCCGTGAGTGTTCCGGGATGACGTAGGCCTGGCTTCTGGCGATCGGGGTCAGCACTAGTCCGTCCACCCGACGGCCCAGGAAAGCGGAAATCAGCTTTTTCTCCCGGTCGGGATCGTCGTCCAGGCTTGAGGCGAAAACGGCGATTCCCCGTTCAGCCAGTGCGTCTTCCAGTGCCCTGTGGATCTCCCCGCTGAAGGGGTTGGACACACTGGGAAGCAACAACCCGATGGACTGCGTTTTGCGTCCGGACCGTTTCAGGCTGCCCGCGGTGATATCCAGGTGATACTGCAGCTGTTCCGAAGCCCTGAGCACCCGCTGGCGTGTTTCCTCCGAAACCCCGGGTTCGTTGTTCACGACTCTCGAGACCGTCTTGATGCCAACTCCAGCGAGATCCGCGACGTTTTTCATCGTCGGAGGCCTTCGCCCGGAATCGGATTGGTAACGATTAGACACCGTTGTCAACGAACTGCTCCTCATCATCGATTAACACTTGACTCCACAGTGTGAGCTTGGTTACATGATACATGACATCGTTGTCTAGCGCCGGAAGGGCGCCACAAACACAGGAGTTTCAATGTTGAGTTCCAAAGCCCCGAGGTCGGCCGCGACCCGCCTTCTTGCCGCCGGCGCAGTCCTGACCCTCGGCGCACTTAGCTTGACCGCCTGCGGAGGCAGTTCCTCCAGCTCGTCGTCCAGCGGAGGCGCCGCAGGAAAGATCGGCGTCTCGCTGATCGTGAAGACCACCTCCAACCCGTACTTCGTCGCCATGGAAGACGGTGCGAAGAAAGCGGCCGAGGGCGGAAACATCGACCTGAAGCTTGCCGCCGGCAAGTCCGACGGCGACGAGGACACCCAGATCCAGGCCATCGAAAACGCTATCTCCAAGGGCGACAAGGGCATCCTGATCACCCCGAACGGTCCCGCCGTCGTCGATGCGATCAAGAAGGCCCGTGACGCGGGGTTGTATGTGATCGCCCTGGACACCCCGCCGGACCCGGCGAGTGCCGTGGACATCACCTTCGCGACGGACAACTTCGCCGCGGGCAAGCAGATCGGTCAGTGGACTGCAGCGCAGCTCGACGGCAAGAAGGCCACCATCGCCTTGGTCGACTTGTTCAGCGACAAGGTCGTCTCCGTTGACTACAACCGCGACCAGGGGTTCCTGACCGGCCTGGGTATCGACACCGCCGACAAGACCAAGAACGGCGATGAGGCGAAGACTGGCAAGTACACCGGCGGTAAGGGCGGAGACTACGAGATCGTAGGCAACCAGGCATCCCAGGGCGCCGAGGACGGCGGCCGGACCGCGATGGAAACCCTGCTGTCGAAGAACCCGAACGTCAACGTCGTCTACACGATCAATGAGCCGGCCGCGGCAGGCGCCTACGAGGCGTTGAAGGCCGCGGGCAAGGAAAAGGGCGTGCTGGTCGTCTCCATCGACGGTGGCTGCACCGGCGTGAACAACGTCAAGGCCGGCATCATCGGCGCCACCGCGCAGCAGTACCCGGTGAAGATGGCCCAGCTCGGTGTCCAGGCGATCCAGGACCTGGCCACCTCAGGCAAGAAGCCCACGGTCTCCGCGGGCCTGGACTTCTTCAACACCGGCTCCGCACTCGTCACGGACAAGGCAGTTTCGGGACTGCAGAGCATCGACACCACGGCTGCTTCCCAGATCTGCTGGGGCAAGTAAAGCCTCCCCTCTGCGGGGAGCCGTGCCAAGGCGTCTCCCCGCAGCACACCCAGCACGACAACAGTCATAGAACATTGAAGTTCAGGAGCTATTCAAGTGACCCAGCAACAGACCGCCGGCCCGCCGAGCGCCGGGCATGCTGACCTGGCCGAGGAATTCCTCGACCGCCAGACCCCTCTCAGCAGAATCCGTAACATTCTCCACCGCTACCCGGCCCTCAGCCCCGCCATTGTCCTGCTGATCGCGGTGGTAGTCTTCGGGATCCTCAATGAGCGCTTCCTGCGGGTGGAGAACCTGTCGCTCATCACGCAGCAGGTCGCGGTGGTGGGCACCCTCGCGATCGCCCAGACCCTGATCATCCTGACAGCCGGCATTGACCTCTCGGTCGGGGCGGTCATGATCCTGTCCTCGATGGTGATCGCCCAGCTTGCAGTCGGCAACGGCATCCCCGGGCCGCTCGCCCTCATTGCAGGTCTCGCCGTCGGTCTGGCTGCCGGGGCTCTCAACGGCTTCCTGGTGACCAGATTCCGGCTCCCGCCGTTCATCGTCACCCTCGGAACGCTGAACATTTTCGTCGCCCTGACGCTCCTTTACTCCGGCGGCAGCACCGTGCGCGGATCCGCGATGCCGCCGGTGCTCACCTGGCTGGGAAGCACGTTCCCGATCGGACCCGTCCGCATCTCCACCGGAGTCGTGATGATGATCCTGCTCTACGTCGTCGTCGCCTTCATTCTGGGCAAGACCGCCTGGGGACGGCACGTCTACGCGGTCGGCGATGACAAGGAAGCGGCCCGTCTTGCCGGTATTCCCGTCAGCCGGGTCCTCATGAGCGTCTACCTTGCCGCGGGCGCAGTTCTTGCCGTAGGCGCCTGGATCCAGATCGGCCGCACTAATGCCGCCAGCCCGAACGCC
The DNA here is from genome assembly GCF_058781865.1 of Arthrobacter sp. FW306-1B-F12A. Taxonomy (NCBI): domain Bacteria; kingdom Bacillati; phylum Actinomycetota; class Actinomycetes; order Micrococcales; family Micrococcaceae; genus Arthrobacter; species Arthrobacter sp. FW306-1B-F12A. The sequence goes on along the minus strand of NZ_JBYSXD010000008.1, from coordinate 5,164 downwards.
GGGGTCGATCTGAACCTGGACTCCATCACCGCCGTCGTGATCGGTGGAACCAGCCTCTTCGGCGGACGTGGCTCCATCTGGGGTTCACTGCTTGGCGCATTGATCGTCGGCATCTTCCGCAACGGCCTCTCACTCGCAGGCCTGGACGTCCTCTACCAGACTCTCGCCGTCGGCATCCTGATCATCGTTGCCGTGTCTATCGACCAGTGGATCCGAAAGGTCAAGTCATGACCATGACAGAATTTTCAGCCTCCCACACCGCCACCCGCGAACCCATCCTCAAAGCCAGGAACCTCGTCAAGACCTTCGGCCGCGTCGTTGGACTCGACGGTGTCAGCCTGGACCTGTACCCGGGCGAAGTCCTGGCCGTCATCGGCGACAACGGCGCCGGCAAGTCCACGCTCATCAAATGCCTGACTGGCGCCGAAATCCCCGACACCGGGGAACTCTATGTCTCCGGACAGCAGGTGCACTTCAAACGCCCGCAGGACGCCCGGGTCCACGGCATCGAAACCGTCTACCAGAACCTGGCTGTCTCCCCGGCACTTGATGTCGCCTCGAACCTGTTCCTCGGCCGTGAAGAGCGCCTCCCCGGCCTACTGGGAAGCGTGTTCCGGATGCTCGATACCAAAGGCATGCGCAGGAAAGCCAAGGAAGAACTGACACGCCTGGGCATCTCCACCCTGCAAGACGTCACAGTGCCGGTCGAGAACCTCTCCGGCGGCCAGCGCCAGGCCGTCGCCGTTGCCCGCGCGGCTGCCTTCGGCTCCAAGGTCGTCGTCCTTGACGAACCGACCGCCGCCCTGGGCGTCCGCGAATCAAACCAGGTCCTCCAGCTCGTCCGCGACCTGCGCGACCGCGGCCTTCCGGTCATCCTGATCAGCCACAACATGCCACACGTGTTCGATGTGGCAGACCGGATCCACATCCAGCGCCTGGGCAAGTGCGCGGCCACCATCACCCCGCAGTCCCACAGCATGACCGACGCCGTCGCGATCATGACCGGCGCAGCCAAGGCCTGACAGGGCCGATCGGCGCTTCCCGCTCCCTCGGGGCCCCTTCTCCGTCCGCGGACCTGCCAACAGGTCCGTGGACGGATCCATCCCGGGGCTCCCACCAACGGCAATCCGAAGAAAGAACCACGATGCACAAGCTCCAACCGGCCGCCCCCGCCCACGACCAGATGGACGTCATCGTTATCGGCGAAGCCCTGATCGACGTCGTCAACGGCCCCGAAGGATCCATCAGCTATCCAGGCGGGTCCCCGGCAAATGTCGCCTACGGCCTTGGCCGGCTCGGCATCCCGACCGGGCTGCTCACAGCGATCGGCGACGACGAACACGGCACCGCCATCACCAACCACCTCCACAGCGCAGGCGTCCGGCTTCTTCCCGGATCCATTTCCCTTGAACGGACAGCAACCGCCACCGCCACCTTGGCCGCCGATGGCTCCGCCAGCTACGAGTTCGACATCGCCTGGCAGCTGGCACCTGTGGCGCCGGCCATGATCCCGAAAGTTCTCCACACGGGCTCGATCGCCACGTTTCTCGCGCCAGGAGCCGCCACAGTCCGCACCCTCCTCGAGCAATGCCACCAATCATGCCTAGTCACATACGACCCCAACATCCGCCCGGCTCTCCTCGGCAGTCACTCCGAGGCGCAGTCAGTCTTCGAGGACCTGCTCCCGCTCACGGACGTCGTGAAACTCAGCGACGAAGATGCACGCTGGCTGTACCCCGCATCCTCCCTGGACGAGGTCCTCTCCCATCTGCTGGAACAGGGCGCGCGCCTGGCCGTCATCACCATGGGCGCAGAGGGCGCCCTGCTGGCCACACCCGATGCCCGGTTCAGCATCCCATCCGTGAAGACCAAGGTTGCCGACACCATCGGGGCAGGCGACGCCTACATGGCCGCACTCATCTTTGAACTGCTGACCCGGGGCGACGAGGCGTTTACGCCGCCCGGGCTCGAAGCCATTGGGCAGACCGCGTCGATGGCCGCCGCAATCACAGTGAGCCGTCCAGGCGCCAACCCGCCTACCGCCGAAGAGTTGCAGACGCGTCTGGCAGGCCCTCGGCGACGTCGGCACACCGTCGCCTATTCCTGAGCGGCCGTCGCCCGATCTCGGGCTGTCAGTTCCACGCACCGCCGTCCATTTGTGTGCGCTCATTCAGTCCAAGAAGCGGGACCTTCAACGACGCTAATGCTCTTCATGTTCCTGCGCTGCGACGGAAGCCACAGCTGAGAGTCCGGGGCATTGGCCACGATTCAGCTCGTAAAGGTCACGCTCTCAAAGTCGGCGCTCCAGGAGCGCGCCGCCAGATCCTTTTGCGGCAATCCCAGCGAGAGCTCCAGTGAAACGCAAGAGCCCGGCATGGGTCGTCGCTGATGAAGCTGATATCCAGTAGGCCCCGAGCCGGGTCCATCTTTCCCGTCGAGCGAGGCGGCAGCTCGGAAGGTGGACCCGTCGAATTTCGATTTGGAAGTGCACGGGTCCGTCCTGTCCGGGGTCCAGGATCAGGCCGGACCAATACTCGCCGTGTTTGTCTCGGCGTTCTCATCCCGTCACGCCGATGTGGTTGGTGTCCAGGGTGATGCAGCCACCCCCGGTACCCGTGGCTCGTATCCACGGACCCGCAGCCTCGCTACCTCTCCTTTGAGCCGCGGGGAAATTGGTCCCCGGCTGTGGACAGGGAACAGGCCATCCGAGGAGGCAGAAGCGATAGTCCGCTGGCGGCGCTAGTGCTTCCACAGTCCGTTGCGCACGCGCGCTACCAACAGCGTTGCTCCGGGTGTTGGCTTAGCTCTGACCGGATGCGTGCTCTATGCAATACGGTGTCCAAGGCCTTGCCTCCAGGCGACCCTCCGCGATGGGCTTGACGCACACTGCGCACAGTCCGTAACTCCCGTTGGCAATCCGTAGCAAAGCGGCCTCGATCTGTTCCAGGCCCACCCGGCTCTGCTCCATGAGTGCGGAAGCCTGGGAAAGTTCGAAAGCGATCGTGCTCCCTTCCGGATCGTGTTCGTCGTCGACGTTCGCGTCCTGCCTGGCGACGTTTACCGAAGTGATGTCCCCAAGGAGGGCTTTCAAGAGCGCAACCTTGCGGTCACGTTCCTCCTCAAGGAGTACTCGGAACCGCTTCGCATCGACCATGGGACGAAAGGCTACCGCACAGTTGAGCTTGAGTGGGCCAGTCCGCGAGCTCGTGGGACCGCTCTGGCAACTGGGAGCACCGCGAATCGGCAGCGCACAGCCGCCCAGGAATGCCCAACGTGTGGTCGATTGTAGGCCGTGACGCCTACTGCGGGTCGCGCCGGACTTCCGCTAGAGTCCATCCGAGGGCTGGACCGGGTTTGCTGGCGATGTCGGTGAGGATCTGGACGTAATCCTCGTGGTCGAAGCTGAAGGGCAGCGCAAACGCCACCTCGTCGACTTCCTGGAATCCTGCGTGTGCGTATAGCTGCTCGGCGATCTCGTCGCTGGTACCGATCAGATCCGCGGCGAACAGCATGCCCCTTGCCCCCTGCGGCGCCCGTGTGCGGGGAGTTCGTTCGTCAACATACCACTGGTATTTCTCCCGCTGACCCGGCGAAGCCAAATCAGTTGGGATCACCACCAGGCCCTGCGACACACCGGGGACACCCGATCGGTGACGCCGGCACGTACCCCGATGGTACATTTCCCGCCGGCGTCCTGATGACCGCCCCGCCGGGCGAGGTCAAGAGCGCGCTGCCGCTGGAGTCCGAGTTCGGCGTGTTCGAGGCGCCCTTGGAGGATTACGACGTCGTGGAGCTGACCCGCTTCGCCCGGCCCCCTGATGCGGGGCCGGGTGGCGTTCGGCGATTGTTTCGCTGCGCCAGTGCCCGGCGCAGGGTGACCAGGCATTGGCGCGTTACCTTGACCCCGGTCCATCATCCTTGGGCCGTTTGCCGGGAAGCAGCAGGGCACAGATCTTTTTGACGACGTGGAGCGGTGTGGGCGCCGGACGCCAGCTGGAAACAGCGCCCGGCCGCGTCATGGCGTCCGGCCGGACGGTGACCGCCCGCTCTACGTTGGGTCCGCCGGGGTTTGGGCGCTGCTGTTGAGGATGTAGTCGGTTGCTGCTGGTCCGGTCATGCGCAGGCTCGGGAACGTCCAGCCCTTTCCGGTCTTTTCCGGGCGAAGGCCCGCGAGGCGGAGCGCGGTGCGGAAAGCCTGGTCGGGCACGGCGACTCTCCGGTTCAAGGAACACCAGCTGACGTAAAGCCCATAGAACGCGTCGGCGTTGATCCCTGAATCGCTCGCGTCGTTAACAATGCAGTCCCGAAGGAACTGGCTGATCTGTGAAGGGGTCATTCTGTGCTCCTGGGAATTTAGGGTTGGATTCCGTAGATGAATTCCTTGGCGTGGGCGACGGCTTTTCTGAAGGCGTCGTTGCGGAGGGTGACTTGCCCGGGGTTTTTGGGGTCGGTTTCGAGGTAGTTCGTGTAGCCGGGCCGCAGGACCCAGATGTCACCGGACGGGGGGAGGTAGAAGACCCCGAAGGAACGGTGCTGGGGATCCTCGGTCCAGATGGGGACGACCGCGACCGCGGCACCGGTGTCCGGGTTGATCCATTGGGCTCGTGGCATGGGTTGTTCGTGGGTTTCCGGGTCCAGGAACGGCGCTGTTCCTTTGCCCCACCGCTTTTCGAAGCGTTCGTAGAAGGCGGGCATCAACTGGTTGTCGTAGGGTCGCCAGGCACTCATGGAAGCTCCTTGGGATTGCGTGGATTTCCGGCTCTCTCAACGTCGGATCCATCGGATCAGCGTGTAGCCGGTTGGCGGATATGACGGTTCCCGGGCCGGCATTCCCGGGTACCGTCCGGAGGGCGGCTCCCAGATGACCGGTCCGATCAGCAGCGACGCGGCGGGAAGCAACTGCCCTGGGATACGCACGGAGGCGGCGTCGGGCCGCTGCGGCTTGGCGTTCGCGGCTGGACGCGGGTGCTCCCGGTCGTAGGCGGCCCGCTTTTCCGGGTTGCCGAGGATGGCGTAGGCGGCCATGATGTCCCGGAGCTCTTCCTGTAATTGCTGTTCCGCCAGGCTGGGGTGTTCACGGGGTGCATGGGCCGGCCGGGTGTCGGGGTGCAGGCCGCGCATGAGGGTGCGGTAGGCGCGGGTTACCTCGCGGGCCGTGGCGGTG
>NZ_JBYSXD010000089.1:0-5888 GCF_058781865.1 Arthrobacter sp. FW306-1B-F12A | reverse complement strand
GATGAGGAAGGCGCATCAGCGGCCATGAGAACGCTCCTTGAAAACACCCAGCGCGCCGTCCACGACTACCTCGCCGTGAACGTCCTGCTGGAATTATTTCCCGCTCGAGCCTTGAGGTAGCACGATGGACGCTGGCGGCCACACCAACACCGGCCGGACTCCCGGGATCCGCGGGAAGTCAGCGCGACCGATCAATGCCACGTTGAAGTCGGTGTCCGGTCTGGCTGGACGGACACGCAGAGTCCATGCGGCAACGCACCATTGAACCCTCCCCATTGGGGCAATGGGCAATTTTCGTGGGCCTACCTGTCATCACCGCCGAGCACGGCAATGGTCGGAAAGGTAGGGGAAGCGGTGGAGCCCGTTTGCAGAAGGGCTTCGCGCATCCGGGCGGGTCGCACGAACCCGCCAGGGTCTCCGCCGGGCGGGACGTCAATCCAACCGCGTCCTCGCGCGGAAGGGCCCCGGTGATTTTTATGCGTCGAGATCTGGAGTCAGAGCATGGTTGCTCAATTGCTCACAGCCGTTTTCCGTGACCAGGATCGGCTCACCGATCATGATCGCCACCGGCCCACTGTCCAGCTGGACGGTGTGCCGGTAGAACGGGAAGAGGACAAAGTTCGGCTCAAAGATGTGCGGATCGTGTTCCTTGATGCGGAGGTTATCAACCCAAGTGGGCGCAAATCCGGTGCCGGTTCCGTACCCGAGGTGTTGGCCCGGTTCCCACATCTCGGCAAGTTCAAGAACCGAGTTGACTCGCTGTGCCATCTCGCTGACGGGAAGGCCCGGCGCGACGTGTTCCATGCCCACCAGATGTGCTTCAGTCAACGTCTTGTAAGCTTCCCGAATCTCAGCAGGCACTTGGCCAACCCACTTGGAATGGACGCCGACGGCATGATATCGCCGGTAGCATCCACCCAGCTGAAGTTGGACCATCTCATCCGTTTCGATGACGCGGTCGCTGGCGGATGCATGCGTCCACGCCAACGTGCGGGGTCCGCTAGCTACAGGAGGCCAGATTGCAGGGGCCTCTCCCCCGGCGGCAAACATGCCCTGGAGCGCGGCTGAGAGGACATCAAGTTCACGGGTTCCTGCTCGCATCGCCTGGAACGCTAAAGCATAGCCGGCATCCAGGACGGAGGCCGCTTTCCGAACATAATCAATCTCCGTCGCGGACTTGCGAAGGCGAAGCTCGGCGACGAGGTCGGATGCGTCGACGAGCTCGCACCGGCCATTGAGCTGTTCGCGGAGACGCTCGTAGTAGTAAGGGAGCAAGGCGTGGCTTCGTAGCTCGATGCCAATTCGCTTCCCGCCATCGAGCAGATTCATCTTGCTCAGCGTCTGGACGGTGATCTGCGCAGCGTCATTGAGTGAATCATCAGTCCAGTTGATGATTTCGTCCACGAATGGCAGCCCGCCGATGAGCTCATTGTCGATCGTGCGGCAAACGACGGTGATGTCTCGCCCGTCTGCTGGAAGTATCGCAGTCTGGTAGACCCAGTAGCCCAGTTGATCGTAGCCGAAGAGGTAATGCATGCTTTCCTGGTGAAACATCAGGAGAGCATCAAGGTTCTGGTCGACGAGAGAGTCCCTGGTGCGGTTGAGTCGATCACTGTACTCCGTCACCGCAAACGGCAGTTCAGAGCCTAAGACACTAATTCGGTCGTTGGGCGGGTGCAATTCGGAGCCGGGAACCCCGAGCTGTTCATTTGGCATGCGCTGAGCCTTATCTTCCGGAATTGAGCGTGATCGGGTCGTGACGGCTCGCCACCACCCGATCTCAAGGAGCGGGAACCGTGCAGCACAAGCTGTCAACCCTCTATACAATGCAACCTAGAATACTAGGTGGAACCTGTCAATGTCACCGTTTCGCAAGCTTTTTCGGGGAAGCCGCCCAAAGGCGTAGCTGCCGTTGCAGAGCCCTTCCGGGTTGCGACACCGGACCGACTCGAATATCCGCCGCTGCTCCAGCCACACGCGGACGTTGGCTTCCACGTCCCAGGCGCCCCTTCAGAAATGCCCGATGCGGGCCCCGCCATGACAGGGACCGACGCGCTTCGATGGCCGCCTCGATCATGACTGGGCCCGACATGATCGAGCATGCCGCCCTGGGCGCGGAAATGCGGGGAAGCACTCAGAGGCCGGCGTCCTCGCAGTGCCGTCTTCCAGAACGTTGACGACGTCCATGGCGATGCCGCATCTGAGAATCTCCGCCACGCCCCGTCTTGGAAAACCTGCCCGGAGTCCCGAACCCGCTCGTAAAAAGCCTGATACTCCATCGGAGCCGCGGCATTTCGGGGGAGTCGGCATGCCCGACTGGCCGAGTCGGTGTTCCGTAGAACCTTCGATGCTCTCAGCAGACCCGCACTCACGGCTATCACCGACGAAAACTCTTGAGCGCTCTCCTACTACGGAACGCTGCGGAGCATCGCCGGGCGAGCCCCGCCCTTTGCGTCGAAACCGTCAGGACCGCTGCGGAGACTGCGGGGGCACGAATCACAATCAGCGAACAGACAAAACCTGCCAGAACCCTTGACATGTGATCTCACAGGTTTATTATTTAAATATCAGAAGGAAGGGGCCAGAGACCCCGACCAGGCCTCCATTGACAACATCCGAAAGGCGGTGAGCAAGGTGAAGAAGATCCAGGCCAAGCCAGTCACGCCGGTCGCGGACAAGCCAAAGCTTCCGCTCTTCGAGTATTTCGGACTGTTCGGCAAGCTTCCGACCTTTGAAAACGTCGGACCATTCGACAGATAGTCGAAGCAGCTCTAGGCCGCCTGAGGTCTCAGCGCAAAGAATCACGATCCGGAAGATGGAACGTAATCATGGTTTTCAGTGACTTTCGCGCCGCAGTGGCCGCGTGAGACGGGATATGGCGAGATGCTCACAAACGGTGACATCACGGAAATCGTCAGCGTCCAGCAGGACCGCATTGCCGCCGATATCCGCGCCCACCTCCCCGTAGAACACGGTCATGAGGGCGGTCCTAATGGCAACTGAACCTGAATCGTACGGTCAGCCCACAGAACTGCATCACCAGGAAACCCACCCTCCGGAACCGTTTGAACGCCAAGTAGGAAGCTTCAGCGGCTGGAGACTTGACACGGAGGACTGGGTATGGCTCAACCCGGGCTACAGGGTGCGGATTCATCGAGGGAATGACGGGGTTGCGCTGGGTCTGGTGGATATCATTGCGCCGGTTGCCACCATCTTTTGGGTTTGGCTGGACAGCGGACGGGGCCGAATCAGGATGACGACGTCTGGTGTGGCTTGAGGGGGCTCGGCGTGGAGAGGAGTGATGACCTGGACCAGATCGGTCCGGTCGACGTTCCGTCTTCGAGCTGTCCCGTCCGGCCATGAACTACCGTGAAGCCCGCAAAATCGCGCGGAAAGCAGAACACGCGTTCAGCTTGCCCAACGACGCCACGCTGCAGCTCATCCGCGAGAAACTGGAGCGAAAACACGGCAGGATCATCACGGTGGCAGAGCTTCCTGAATTGGCCGGCGAAGAACTGTGTGGGGTCTGGCTTGTCTGCGCGGAACAGGACATCGTCCTCCACGAATTCAGCCACATGATCCTCGGACACGATCTCGATGGCCAAAACAGCGGGCTCGTCAGAAGCCTCCTCCCCGACCTCGACCCCGAGCAGGTGCTCCCCGCCCTGGCCCGCAGCAGCTATACCGACAACGCGGAACTCACCGCCGAAGCCTCCGCCGACCAGCTCGCAACACGCATCATCAATAGCGACGCCGGTACCCACCCGAGATTCTGGCAATTCCGGACGGCCATCCTGCTGGCGGCAGTTGAAGACATTGAAGTACGACGTCGGCAACTTGCCTTCGGCCGGTGGGCTGCGGTCATTTCGTGCTCGGCAGTGACGGCAGGATTTCTCACGAGCCGCACTCCTGTTACCGATCCGAACCTGCCTCTGAGGTACGGCGACCAACCAGGGATGGCAGTGTTCCTCTGGAGCGGGTCCGCGTTCATCATGTGGATCTGCGTCGATATCGCACGGGTATGCCATGACAACGTCCCCAGCATGCGGGCGCGTGCCTTCCGGTCTGCCTTCGTCCTCATCGCCATCGGATGCATCCTCTTTGCCCTGGTCCTCATCGACCGTCTGGCCTATGGAGTCGTCACGAAGATGGACGGCGCTGCCAGCCCATTTGCGGCCGTTCTGACCGTCCTCTGTTGGGTGGGCGAAGCGTTCGCGGTTCTGCTTGTGAGCCTCGGGCTGCTTCTCCCCCGCCTCGAAGGCCACCTCAAGCATGGCAACTTCCTCATTCATGTCCGACTCCTGCTCCTGGAAGTCGGGCCTATCTGGAACCGCGTGGCTCTCACCCACTACGACCTGATCCTCGAGAAACGACGGGCGAATGCGCTCATAGTCCTCAGCCGGCACGCCGAAACACAGCTACACCGACGCCTCGTCGAAATCCGCGACTGTGAAATGGCCGGCCGTTCGACAGACGGGCGCCTCGACGCACACGACCGGTCCGTCGTCGAACGCGCCGAACTCGCTCTCGAGAGGCGCTCAGGCTCCAGGCTCACACGATAGCTTTTCCACCGATGTCCTCAGTACGCATAAACGGTGGTCGGCGCTCTCGCCAACGAAACGAACGGGCACTGGGAGAAGCTGGAAAGCAAAGACCCCACGCTGCCACCCCGAATCGGGGGTTCTGGAAAAGCGTCGAAGTTAGGCCTGGTCGTGCCACCAGCCTGCCCAAGGATTGGATGTCAATTTGCCGCTGGGGAATTCGGTGTTGGCAGTACCCTCCCCAAATTCACGATCGTCGTCATCCCCACTGCGGTCTAGAAAGAGGTTTAGGCTGCTCCAGAGCAACATCGTTGTTTCCTTCCGTGCGTTGCTTGGACCACGTCGTCCAAGTAGGTGCCAGCGTAGCTTTCAAATATTTCGTTGGTGCGACGCGACGTTTCACATTTGTATCCGGAATCTACCCGGTCACTTTGAACGCAGTGCGCGAATGTGTGGCCGGGCCCGACCCTCATTTTCATTCTCTGGACCGGGAAATAGCGTTCGGGTAATCACTGCGCGCCTCAGTGCGGAGTTCTCGAACATGATTGCGCCACCGCCTATACGAGGCCATTCTTCCGGTCGAGGACCAGTAGGTGGCGTTCCGCCCGAACCACGCACGAAGTGTTTCGTCATGCCGCGCCGCAACAACCCCGCCATGAATAGCCAAAAGAATCTTCGCTCTTTGTCATTCTGATGCTCGATCATCGCTGGGCGGGTCCTCCGCGCAATCAGGGCGCTTTGCGCCGACCCCGATCCAAAAGTGCGCTCGGCGCTCCGCTTATTTCCTCGCGAAGTTTTGGATCGTTGCCGGTTCCCCAAGTTGCACTCCGGCCCCTCATGCCCAGCAGTGAATCCTCTATCAGAACGACGCCGGAAACCAACGCCGACGGCCGACGCCGCCGCTGAGGGAGAAAGATCATGGAAAGGCTCACCATCAAAACCCCTGCCGATGTCCTCAGTTTCATCGGCCACACCCTGGGCTTCTGGCCGCAGGAAAGCCTGGTGTGCATCACCCTGGATACCAACCACATCGGCGTGACTCCCCGCGTGGATCTCCCCAAGCACGACGGCGGGGAAACCGCCTATGCGCGAACAGTCGCCTGTTACCTCGCGAACGACACGAACGCCACCAGCGCCCTGTTTGCCGTCTACACCTCGACCGCCCCGACCGCCGGCCAGAACAAACCGTATGCTTCAGTCATCGCCGCCCTCACGGGAGCACTAGCCGAGCGACACATCACCATCCGGGACGGCCTCCTCGTCGGCGACGAGACAGTCTCACCGTACGACGACGACCCCAACCTCAACTGCACGCTGCCCCTGTCGATGGTCGACTCCAGCGAGATC
>NZ_JBYSXD010000088.1:0-5919 GCF_058781865.1 Arthrobacter sp. FW306-1B-F12A | reverse complement strand
ACGATCAGGCAGCTGGGAAGTCAACCCGCTAAGGATGTGTGAGGTCTCTTCTCCTGCAGCCACGTCCAACCTCTCTTTTGGCGCATTCATCGTCGCCTCAGGTCCGGCAGGGTAACTGCCCGTCATGAACGCGGCGTGTGCGACATATCGGTTACAACAGCCCGGTCATGTGCGCCGGGCAGGTTCTCTTGAGCTCAAGCTGCGCTATTCGCGGCGGGCGGTTGCCCTGCAGCCAAAGTCTTCAATGGCCACTGTAGCTTTGTACGAGCCGCGATGCGTAGCCGCGCGGTCGTGAAGGCGTTGTATGTCACACTCAAGCTGTTACATCGTAGGCAGTTGCAGCCGCAGTCATGGCTGTAGCCCCGATCCTGGCCATGGCTTAAGCCGCGGCTGGGGCGCGGATAATGGTGGAACGCGGGACAATGGCTTGAAGCACACGCCCAAAGGGTGTTGGCTTGTAGTAATCGAAATCACTTCAAGAGGAGGAAACGTGAGCGAGGCCGACGCCGCCACATCGGTAAATGTGGCGGAAAGATTGGGTTTCAAAGATGGGGATCTAATTCAGGAACTCGGTTACGACGATGATGTCGATTTCGATTTGCGTGATGACATTGAGGAACTCACGGGTTCCGAGCTGCTTGACGAAGACGATCACGAGGTAGTGGATGCGGTCATTTTCTGGTGGCGCGATGGTGATGGAGACCTTGTCGACGCACTAGTTGATTCATTGACCACCTTGGGTGAAGGCGGTGTTGTCTGGGTGCTGACCCCCAAGTCGGGTCGCGACAACTACGTCTCGCCCTCGGATATTCAGGACGCTGCTCCTACCGCCGGCTTGCACTGCACTACCTCCGCAGGCGTCTCCAAGGACTGGAGCGCAACACGGCTTGTAGCGCGCAAGAAGAACAAGTGACACACACGAAGTTGAACCCTTCCGGGCTGCGTCCGGGAGTTCCCGTTGTGGGCCAGGAAGCCCCGGACTTTGAGCTCGTGAACCAGTTCGGGGAGCCGGTCCGCTTGTCCGGGCTTCGCGGCCGGAACGTGGTGGTGGTCTTTTATCCCTTCGCCTTCTCTGGAATCTGCACCGGGGAGCTGTGCGAGATCCGCGACAATCTGGGTATTTTCCAACATGCGAACGCCACGGTCCTCGGGGTGTCGGTGGACAGCAAGTTCGCTTTGCGGGCTTATGCGGAAAAGGAAGGCTACGAGTTCGATCTCTTGGCCGACTTCTGGCCGCACGGGGAAGTAGCCGAGAAGTATGGCGTGTTTGATCCAGCTACCGGCATGTCGTTGAGGGGCACTTTCATCATCGATGCCGCGGGGATCATCCGTTACGTCGTCGTCAATCCGCGCGGGCAGGCACGCGACCTGGCGGAATACCGCGAGGCATTGTCCGCACTTGGCCAGGCCTAACGGCGATGAGCGCCCAACGGCCCGGCGTCGGAATGACTGGCTTCGCCATACTTCCGCCGGCCTCAACGGTTGAGTTGGATGCGGACGAGGTGGACGTTCTCCGCCGAGCCGCCGGGGTTCTCGGTGGCAAGCGGCTTGCTGTCTTGACCGGAGCCGGACTGAGCACGGACTCCGGAATCCCTGACTACCGCGGCCCTGGAGCCGCGCCGCGGAATCCCATGACCTACCAGGAATTCATCGGAAGCCCGGCCAACCGGCGCCGGTACTGGGCGAGGAACCACCTCGGATGGTCGCACCTCCGGCATGCGGACCCCAATGCCGGGCACGCCGCCGTCGCCCTCCTTGAGCGGCGCGGGCTGATGACGGGGCTCATCACGCAGAACGTGGACCGCCTGCACGAGGACGCCGGCAGCATTAACGTGGTGGACCTGCACGGCCGCTACGATCGCGTGATCTGCCTTGATGAGGGGCACGTGTTCACCCGGCGGCTCGTGGCATCGATTCTGGAGGAAATCAATCCCGGTTTCGTCGAAGCCGCCCAGGCTTCCGGCGTCGTGGAAATGGCACCGGACGCCGATGCCTCGGTGGAGGATCCCGAACTCATCCGTTCCTTCGTCGTCGCTGTTTGTCCCGTGTGCGGGGGGACGCTCAAGCCCGACTTCGTGTACTTCGGTGAAAATGTGCCCAAGGGCCGGGTCCAGCGTGCCTATTCCATGGTTGACGAAGCCGGGGCGTTGCTCGTGGCGGGTTCTTCGTTGACTGTCATGAGCGGGCTGAGGTTCGTGCGGCACGCAGCCAAACTCGGCAAGCCGGTAGTGATCATCAACCGTGGACCGACCCGCGGTGACGGTTTCGCGGACCTCAAAGTGGAAGTAGGAGTCAGTGGCGCGTTGGCCTGGCTTGCCGCTGAGCTTCCCGATCTGCTGCCATCCAAGTAGTCGATTAGTGTTCCGGGCGATTGATCCGGTAGAGTACATGTTCGTTGGTTGAAGCGCCGAGGGTGCCGAAATCAGTGTTTTGGGTCTTTAGCTCAGCTGGTAGAGCGCCACGTTTACACCGTGGATGTCATCGGTTCGATCCCGGTAGGACCCACCGAGAAGAAGAGCTCCTGGACTGCGGAAATGCAGCTCAGGGGCTCTTTTCTTTTTATTCCAGGGCCCTAGGTCCCCGATGGTTGTGGCCAGTCGTTTGCCGGTTCAGAATGGCAGCATGACAGCGTCCGGAGATGCAGCGCGCGACAAGAGGCTGGCGAAAATCGGTACGGCGGTGTTCGCCGTCGCTCCGGCTACCGCGGCCGGTCTGTTGCCATGGTTTGTGACCCGCTGGAGGGTGCAACAGCCTGTGCCGGGCGGACTGGCGGCCCAGTGCACAGGTGTTCTGCTGATCGGCGCCGGTGCGGCGGTGATCACCAATTCTTTCGCGCGGTTCGCCCTTGAAGGATTGGGAACGCCTGCGCCCTTTGCGCCACCGAAGAACCTTGTGGTCAGTGGTTTCTACAGGTTCGTTCGGAATCCCATCTACGTGGGCATTGGCGCCGCGATCGTCGGGCAGGGCCTCGTGCTGGGACAGCCAAAGCTGTTCGGCCTCGCGGCCTTGGGCGCAGTTCCCGTGGTGGCTTTCGTCAGGTTGTATGAGGAGCCCACCCTGGCCCGCAAGTTCGGCGCCGAGTATGAGGACTACCGTGCCAACGTCCCCCGCTGGCTGCCACGGCTCACTCCTTGGCGGCAGCCAGGCTAGCGTCGGCTCGGATTCGGTGCCGGGAATTGGAAAAGCTCTCCACCGCGACTATTGGGGGATGCCGCGGTGGAGAGCTCATAGATGAATATACAGAGAATTTCTGGATATGGAAAGGAAGCCATCCCCCGTCCGGCGCGTCTCATCCCAGCACCAAGCCACTATGATGGTGGTTGTTCAGTGGATTGAACAAGCGTTGTGCCTCGGACCGGAGTTCCGCTGCCCCAGGGTGGCGTTTCTACCTGGCACGCGCCCACTCTGCGCCAGACGCACGAACCGCGAAGGAGAATCATGGCCGATTCCCGCACCCCCCGTTCCGCCGAAGGCTTGGGGAGCTCCTCGCCGGCGCCTGCCGTGACCCGCGCTGCTGCGGTCCTTGATGCCTTGGCGGAGGCCCCTTCAGGCAGGCTGACACTCAGTGACCTTGCGAGGGAACTCGGGATTCCGAAGTCTTCCACGTCAAACCTGCTGCTCGCTCTTGAGGAAGCCCGGCTGATTACCCGCGAAGGTGCCGATTTTTCACTTGGCCGGAAACTGGTTGAACTTGGCGCCGCCTACCTTAGCCGGCTCGACGAAGTCCAGGAGTTCTACAAGTTCTGTGAACAGGCGCCGACGCTCTCCGGCGAAACCGTGCGGATCGCCATGATCGACGGCGATCACATCATCTACCTGGCCCGCTACGAAGGGCACCCCGCCGTCCGGCTCACGTCGAACATCGGCGACAAAATGCCGCTTTCCCTCAGCGCCGTCGGAAAGGTCCTCCTGGCCCAGCTTCACGACCATGACATCGAGGCGATGTTCCCGGACGACGTGGAACTGCCTGTCATGACCCCGAAGTCCCTCCGGAGTGCCGCCGAGCTCAAGGCCCAGGTTGTCGCGATCCGCAAGCAGGGCTACGCCCTGGAGGATGAGGAATCCACACTAGGCGTGGTTTGCCTCGCCGTGCCCGTCCCCACCCACGGGGCGCATGGCCCCAGCCTCGGTCTCTCGGTGACAGCCCTGAAGGCCACTTTTTCCGAGGAACAGGCTGCCCTCATGGTGAAGGAACTCAAGGAGCTCGCCCACTCGCTGGGCAACCCGATGGGCTAACTGATTTTGCCACTCGACGGGGTCATAAACCCGCCGCCCGATGGGGTCATAAATAAATCTGATTACACCACTTGAAACTTGTACAACGTGCTGTACTCTGTTCACTATAGTGATTCACGCCATGGTGGCTGACGCTATCTCGCCAGGCCAACGGGGGTCTGGAGTGTTCTTGAGGGAGTGCTTGTGACAACTCGTACTAAGACAAAGCTTGCTGATATGGACGGCGCAGTAGTTGAGCCGGAACAGCTGCGAAGGGCAACTCTTGCCAGCTCCGTAGGATCCGCCCTGGAGTACTACGACTTCTACATTTACGGCCTGTATTCGGCCCTGATCTTTGGCCAGCTGTTTTTCAAGCCCTTGGGTGAAAGCGGCGCCCTGATCGCATCGTTCGCAAGCTACGGGGTGGGATTCGTAGCCCGGCCCTTTGGTGGAATCTTTTTCGGCTTCATCGGAGACCGCTTTGGTCGCAAGACGGTTCTTCTCCTGACCATCGGCATGATGGGCCTTGCCAGCTTCGCGATCGGCTTGTTGCCGACGTTCGACCAGGCAGGCATGCTCGGCGCGGTCCTGCTGGTGACGCTCCGTATCGTCCAAGGCCTGGGCGCCGGAGCAGAACAGGCAGGCGCAACAACGCTGATCTCCGAAGTTTCGCCCCCTAAGCGCCGCGGATTTTTCGCTTCACTTCCGTTCGTTGGCATCCAACTTGGAACCCTCCTCGGTGCCGGCATCTTCACGCTGATCGGCATGGCCGACGTGGCTGTGCTGAATGCGTGGCTGTGGCGCGTTCCTTTCCTGGCTAGTGCCATTCTCATTGCGGTGGCTCTCTTCATCCGTCTCAGGCTGAAGGAAACCCCGGTGTTCCAGGAACTGGAGAAGCACAAGAACGTCGTGAAAAACCCGATCGGTGAGATTTTGAGGCACTCCAAGAAGAATGTCCTCATCGGCATTGGCCTACGCATGGGCGAAAACGGCAACTCCTCGATCTACTCAGCGCTCCTGATTTCCTTCATGGCCGCCAAGCAAGGTGTCTTCCCGGGTGATAAGTTCGTCGGGCCCGTTGGTCTCGTGATCGCAGCCGGTTTTGCCGCCGTCATGGTTGTCACCTTCGGTGCCCTGTCCGACCGCTTTGGACGTGTCAGGGTCTACCGGTTCGGCGCACTCTTCCAGGTAATTACCGCTATTCCCGCCTTCTATCTGGTCAGTCTCGGCAATGTGACTCTCGTGTGGATAGTCATGGCTGTGGGTATAGCAATCGGCGTCCAAGGGATGCTTGGTCCGCAGTGCCCGCTGCTCCCGGAATTGTTCGGTTCGCAGCACCGTTTCACCGGGGTTGCCTTGAGTCGCGAGCTGTCCGCTGTCCTCGCTGGTGGACTCGTTCCCGTGTTCGGTGCCATCTTGCTTGGAGCGACGGGCAACTCCTGGGTGGTCCTGGCGGTTTACTCGCTGGTCCTCGCGCTGATTTCATACATCACCACGTTCTTCACACCGGAAACAGCCGGCCGTGACCTTCTCTCCCTGGAGGATGCGAAGTAAGAAGTCCCGTACCACGAGGTACGCAAGCAGCGACGGTCCCCTCCTAGGTGCGGAGGGGACCGTCGCTTTTTCGTGCCCTACCCCCGGATAACCCCCGGCAAACCCGCCCCATACAGCAAAGCGGCCCCTACGGGAAACGGGGGGGCCGCC
>NZ_JBYSXD010000087.1:0-6132 GCF_058781865.1 Arthrobacter sp. FW306-1B-F12A | reverse complement strand
ATCAGCACGGGGTTGTTCTTGGTACGGCGGGAGAGGACCTGCATGACGCGTTCCATCTCCAGCTCGCGGCCGATCACGGGATCAAGCTTGTTCTCCCGCGCGGCCTGGGTGAGGTTGCGGCCGAACTGGTCCAGCACCACCGAACCGGCCGGGGTGCCTTCCTGCTGGCCTGGGCCTGAGCCGGGACCCGCAGTTTCCTTGCCCTGGTAGCCGGAGAGCAGCTGGATGACCTGCTGGCGGACGCGGTTGAGGTCGGCGCCAAGCTTGACCAGGACCTGCGCGGCAACGCCTTCACCCTCGCGGATGAGGCCGAGCAGGATGTGCTCTGTACCGATGTAGTTGTGGCCGAGCTGAAGGGCTTCGCGGAGCGAGAGCTCAAGTACCTTCTTGGCGCGCGGGGTGAAGGGGATGTGCCCGGACGGGGCTTGCTGGCCCTGGCCGATGATCTCCTGTACCTGCTCGCGGACGCCATCGAGCGAAATGCTCAGGGACTCAAGCGCCTTGGCGGCAACGCCTTCACCCTCGTGGATAAGACCCAAGAGGATGTGCTCGGTACCGATGTAGTTGTGGTTGAGCATGCGTGCCTCTTCTTGGGCAAGCACAACAACGCGACGGGCACGGTCCGTAAATCTCTCAAACATTTCGCCACACTCCTAGCTACGACGTACTTTGATGCTACGTGGCAACGCTCGAATTTTGGGGCGTGTTCGCCACAGGGGAAACATGGCCGCACCCGGGAATAAGTTCGCTCAACCCGTCCGCCGGCCCCAGGACCGCGGCGGAGACCGCATCCGGGGCTTCCCCAATCAGGCGCCGCTTCGGCCGGCACCCCCGCGAGCCGGCCGGCCGCCGTCGTTCTTCACCGCGAAAGTGGTGACTGCCTACCGGAAACGCCCAGTCGACTCCAAGGCTTCCCCGGAATAGTGGTGCACAACACCGTTATCCCGACGAGCCGGGCAGTTAAATGACAATACCCCGGCCGTAGGGCCGGGGTATTGATACTTGGTGTCAGGAATTGGCCTTCTGGTAGGCTTCCTGAATTTCGGCCTGAATGCGGCCACGGCTGTTTACGGTATAACCGTTCTCGCGCGCCCATTGACGGATCTGTGCCGAGTCCTGGTTTCTCCCTGCGGCAACGCGGCTACGCGTTGCACGGCCGGTCGATGTCTTGCGTGCCTTGGCTACAAATGGCCCCAGAGCGTCCCGCAGCTTCGCAGCGTTGGCACTGGACAGGTCCATTTCGTAACTGACTCCATCAAGGCCAAAGCGGACAGTTTCATCCGCAGAGCCCTCATCCAGGTCGTCAACGAGGATAATTTTGACTTTCTGTGCCATGAAAAGACTCTCTTTTGGAGGGGTCGGATATGCAGAATAGCTAGACTACTAATTAAAGATTATCGTCCAGCGCATGGCACCCCGTCAAAGGCTCCGTCAAAGGCACTATTAAATCTTCGGGAGCGGCCCCGAGAAAGAGCTATTTGGCAGGTGTTGAGCCGTCGCCCGCAGGCTTGGCAATTCCGAATCCGGCTTCTTCCTGGGCGCGGGCTTCTGCTTGGCGCTCTGATTTGTCCGCGTTGAAGATAGCCTTCATGGCAAACCAAAAGAGAAGTCCGACAACAACGGACGGTGCAAGAACGGCAATGTATTCCATGGTCAGTGCCCTTCGGGCTTGAGGAGTGGGAACAAGATGGTTTCCCGGATGCCTGCTCCGGTGAACAGCATGACCAAGCGGTCGATGCCTAGGCCGATGCCGCCCATGGGCGGAGCACCGTACTCGAGGGCGCGCAGGAAGTCTTCATCCAACTGCATTGCCTCGACGTCGCCGGCGGCCGAACGACGCGACTGCTCCGTGAGGCGTTCGCGCTGGATGACGGGGTCGATCAGCTCGGAGAAGGCCGTGCCGCGTTCCATGCCGCCAATGATGAGGTCCCAGGCCTCGATCAGGCGGCCGTCCTCCCGGTGCGGGCGGGCAAGGGGCTGCGCGGAGGGTGGGTAGTTGTAGACGAAGGTCGGGTTGAGCAGGGTCGGCTCGACGATCTCGCCAAACAGTTCCACGACAAGCTTCTCGGCGTCCCACTTCGGATCCACCTTGACCTCGTGCTTGGCGGCAATGGCCTGCAGTTCCGCCACCGTGGTGTCGGGGGTGATCTCTTCCCCGATCGCCTCGGAGAGCCCCGGGTAGACAGCAACCCAGGCCCATTCGCCGTCGAGGTCGATCTCTCCGGCGTCAGTCTGGATGGTGCGGGTGCCCACGACGTCGGCGACGTTCAGGATGATTTCCTTCATGCGTTCGGCCATGACGAACTGGTCCGCCCACGCCTCGTAGCATTCCAAGGTGGTGAATTCAGGGCTGTGCGTGGAGTCGACGCCTTCGTTGCGGAACACGCGGCCCATGTCGTAGACGCGATCGATTCCGCCCACCACGGCACGCTTGAGGAAGAGCTCTGTGGCGATGCGCAACGTCATCTTCTGGTCGAAGGCATTCATGTGCGTCTCGAACGGCCGGGCCGTGGCACCACCGTGGACGAGCTGCAGGATGGGGGTCTCCACCTCCACGTAGCCGCGGCGGTCCAAAGTGTCGCGAACCGAGCGGGTAATCGCCGCGCGGGTGTAGACCATTTCCCGGGCTTCGTCACGGACCATCAGGTCCACATAGCGCTGCCTGACACGGGTTTCCTCATTCAGCTCGGCGTGCAGCACCGGCAACGGGCGCAAGGCCTTGGAGGCCATGGACCAGGAATCAGCCATGACAGAGAGCTCGCCACGCCTGGAGGAAATGACTTCGCCCTTGATGAAAACGTGGTCTCCGAGGTCCACCAGCGCTTTCCAGTCCGCGAGGGTTTCCTCGCCGACGTTCGCCAGGCTGAGCATCGCCTGCAGGCGCACGCCCTTCCCGTCCACACCGCCCTCCTGGAGGGTAGCGAAGCAGAGCTTGCCGGTGTTGCGCACGAACACCACGCGGCCGGTGATGCCCACGATGTCGCCGGTGGTTTCGTCAGCCTCGAGATGTGCGTACTTCTCGCGGATCTCGGCAAGGGAATGCGTCCGCTCAACACCCACCGGGTAGGCCTCGGTGCCGCGCTCAATCAGCTTGCTGCGCTTTTCCATGCGGATGCGCATCTGCTCGCTGGCGTCGGCAGGCTCGGCGGCGGTGTGCGGGGATGGGGTGTTTGCGGAAGTCACAATCCACAAGTTTACCGGGGATTCCTTGGAGTTCCCTATCTTCCCCTCCCGCCCCCGCGGCAACATAGACTCGGGCTGTGGAGACATGGACAGTTGAAACGGACGACGACGGCGGGCACCTCGAGGTGCACTCCTTCCGGCCGGCGGCTGAGGCGTCCATTCCGGGCGCGTCGGGCGCTACGGAGGAGCCCGGCGTCGTGCTCGTTCACGGCACCTTGGTGACCGATTCCCTCTACTGGCCATTCGCCCGGAACCTGAGCGTCCTGCTAGGCCGGCCGGTGCATTCCTACAATCGGCGCGGCCGCGGCCGATCAGCGCCGCAGCCGCCCGGCTACTCCGCCGCAACGGAGACCAGCGACTTGCTTTCCGTGATGGAAGCGAGCGGATCCACCGATGTTGTCGGGCACAGCTATGGCGGATTCGTCGCGCTCCAGGCCGCGCTGCGCGCCCCCATTTCCCGCCTCGTCACTTACGACGCCGCGGTTTCCCTCTCCGGCAACTTGAACGGGCGCTGGCGGCCGCAATTGGAAGAGGCCGTCACCGCCGGCCAGCTCGACAACGCATGGGCGCATTTGGTCCAGGGGCTTGGCACGGCCGGCCCGATTTCCTATTTGCCGCTCGGGGCACTGCGGGTGCTCAGCATCCTCTCCGCGAAGACGAGGTTGGGTTCCGAGATGAGGGAATTGCTGCCGACGGCGGTTTTGGAGATGCGGGCGATCATTGACGCCGACTCGCACATCCAAGACTATGCGGAGTTGAAGACGCCAACCCTGATGCTCAGCGGCGGGTGGAGCCCGGCGTACTTTGCCGAAACCGGCCGGCAGCTTGCGGCCGCCATTCCTCCGGTGGACTTTGCGGTAGTTCCATTGCAGTTCCACGAGGGTCCCCTCCGGCCGGGCAAACAGCTCGCTGTGAGAATTGCCCGCTACCTGGCGCGGGGGACGGCGAAGGCGCCGTCCCCCTAGGATGAAGCGGTGAGAGAACGTGAGGTCCCGACGCCCGACGGCGGCAAGCTCGCCTTGTACAGTTACGGCTCGGTGGACGCGCCAGGAGAACGCCGCGTGGTGCTCATTGGGGGCGCATTCCTGACCGCGCTCATCTACCGGCCCTTTTCCATGGCGCTATCGAAGGGACTCGGCGAGGGCTGGGCAGTCGACGTCTACGATCGCAGGGGTCGCGGCAGCTCTTCGGAACTACCCGCGAACTACTCGATGGACACGGAGATAGCGGACGTCCGCAGCATTTTGGACGCCACCGGCGCCAGGAACCTCCTCGGCCACAGCCTTGGCGGATCCGTGGCATTGAATGCCGTCCAGGAGTTTGCGGGAACAAGCTACGAGCCGGACAAACTGGCTGTGTATGACGCGGCCGTGAACATCGACGGGAGCATGGACACGGGCTGGCTGGACGGCTTTGCCCAATCCGTGGACAGCGGGAATGTGGGGCGTGCCATGGCCAGGATGAAGCGGGGAATGCAGCCTGGCACCGCTTTGGCGCGAATCCCGGAGCCCATCCTGGCGGGACTCATGGCCCTTGTTTCCCGCACCAAGGTCAACAAGGTCCTCAGGGGACTCATGCCAACGGGCGTGGCCGAACTCAAGGCCGCCTACGACGAAGCCGCGCATCCCCGGGACTTCTCGGTGCTCCCCCGGAGCACGCGATTCATCGTGGGTAGCAAAAGCCCCGAATACTACAAGGTCACCGCAGAGCGGCTATACGCAGCCGTCCCGGGAAGCACGCTGGTGGTATCGCCGAAAGGCTTCCACGGATCCATTCCTGCCGCGGTCAAGGAACTCGTGACGGACATTTCCAGCTATTTCAAGGACTGACGGAACCCCGCGGCTCCGTTAGGCTCGAAGCATGACGCGCGAGAACATCACAACGGCCGACGGCGGAACCCTCGAGCTCTTCACGACGGGCGGTGAGCTTGCCAACGGCGGCTCAGGCGTCGTCGTCGTGCCCGCATCCATGGTGACCGCCGCAGACTATTCCAAGTTCGCCCAGAAACTCAGCGCCGCCTTGCGCCGCCCGGTCCACACCTTCAACCGCCGGGGCCGTGGTGAATCATCGCCCCAGCCCGAGGACTACACCCTCGACGTCGACATCCGGGATCTTTCCGAAGTCATGAAGCACACGGCCAGCACCGACGTCTTCGGCCACAGCTTCGGAGGCGCCGTGGCCCTGCACGCGGCGCGTACGCTGCCGGTGGAACGCCTGGCGGTCTACGACCCCGCCGTCTCCGTCAACCACAGCGTGAAGGCGGACTGGACGGGCGAATACGAACGCGCGACGGCGGCTGGAGACTTTGACCGCGGGCTTGCTGTGCTCGTGAAGGGCGTCGAAACAGAGGGCGCCTTCGCGCGGATGCCGCTGTCGATGCTGACGCTCGTCACGAAGCTGACCTCAGGCACCCCCATGGGCAAACAAATGCGGGAGCTCATGCAGGCCGGCGTGCGTGAGATCAAGGCAGTCATCGCCGCGGACATGCCCGCAGAGCCTTTCCTTGAGCTGCCGCTGGAGACGCTCATTGTGGTCGGGGAAAAGAGCCCCGCCTACTTCGGTGTGGCGTGTGGCCAGATCCACGACGTCCTGTCCGGATCGAGCTACACCATCCTGCCCGGCCACGGCCATGATGGTGTGATCCGCGCACCGGACAAGCTCATCGCCGAGCTCTCCGACTTCTTCTCGGGGTAGACGCCCGCTCACATATAGGGGGTTTTGAGCGGACGCTCGCTCACCTGTGGCGGCTCCCGGCGGGACGCTCGCTCACAAACAAGGGGTTCTGGCGGGACGCCGGCTCACATGTGGCGGCTCCTGGCGGGACGCCCGCTCACATATACCGGCTCCCGGCAGGACGCCGGCTCACATCATGTGAGCGGGGGTTGGCTCGTGTGCCGTGTGTTGGGGTGTGTTAAGTGGGTCAGGCCCCGACACTGGTGTGTCGGGGCC
>NZ_JBYSXD010000086.1:0-6679 GCF_058781865.1 Arthrobacter sp. FW306-1B-F12A | reverse complement strand
GGGCGGGCGGATTCGGATCCGCCACGGCAACAAGTCGCACCACGCCGTTTGCCTGGAGCCTTTCGAGGTTCTGCAGGTGGTGCGCGCCGAAGCCGTGGACCCCAATAAGGGCCACCCTGCTGGGCTCATGGCCGGACTGTTTGTGTTCTGCCGGGTTGCGTTCTGCCGGGACGGGCGTGGACAGGGTGCCCATGGCTCTCCTCATCTGTCCCCGGGAGGCGGGGCTGCTGACGTCGGTGTCGTTTCAGGACCGCTTGGTAAGCGCTTTCCAAGAAGAGTGTACCTTGAGTCCAGGGGAGATGTAACGGCTTTGGTTTGCTGCGTTTAGGCGGTTGCGTTTAGACGATCCGGCCGGCCGGCAGTTTCTCCCCGGCCTCGACCGCCACGTCGATCGAATTTCCCGCTACAGGCATAGGGCATGTGCCATATGGGGTGAAGGCGCTCGGGTAGTTGATGGCGCGGTTGAAGTCGAGGACCACGGAACCGTCGGGCCGGGGGCGCGAGACGGCCAGCTTGCGCCATTCGTCCGTGGTGTTGCCGTTCGTCTCGTCGTGGAAGGTCACCGTGAGGGCTCCGAGCTTCTCGGCCTCGGCGTGCAGGCGGATCTCGTGGGGAAGTCCAGGCGCCCGGAAAACCACCTCGCCTACCGATCGGTGCACCCCATCCACCAAAGGATTGGCTGTCCCGATCGGCACATCCACGGGCTCGGGGTACGCCTCGAAGCGGCCTTCAAGCACCCAGTCCGGGTTGTATTCAAAGGTGGGAACGGCGTCGAACTCCGTCAACACCGGCGAGGAGTTGTCCCTCGTGCGGATGGCGTACTTGTCCGCGCGCATGGCCAGTTCCACCACCACTTCCGTGCCATCCGAGCCGCCGAACTGCACCCACATGAGCGATTCCTCGTCCTGGAGGGTGGCTGAAATCGTGCCGTCCACGGGAGCTCCCGTCTCCACGAGTGTGAGTCCGTCGGTCGCGCTCGCGGTGAGTGTCGCCGTCGTGCCGTCCGTCGACCAAAGCCCCGGGACGAGCTCGACGGCGGCGGGTGCGGATTCGAGCCACTGGAAAGAGGTGAGGGTCAGCCAGCCGTGGTCCGCAGCGAGGGCGGCGTTGCGGCCGGTGCGGAAACGTTGCCAGCGTTCCAGCTGGGCGTTGCTTGCGGGGGCTGTTGCGCTCATGGTTCCTCCAGCGGCTTGGGGCGGTGTTCGTTGGCTTAACCATGCACCCGTCGCCACCATTCCCGGAACCCAACTGACTAGCAGTTGTTGTCGTTTTGACGGCTCATAACGACAACAACTGCTAGTCAGTTGGGCCGGAGCGGGCGGGCGGAGCGCGCAGGCGGAGCCCGCGACAACATTTGAGACGGATTGCCACCGGCCTCAGGGCTGCGGGTAGGATTCCTTTGGAAATATTAGTAATCCGGCTCACAGTATCCAGCGCAGTGTACGGGCCACACCCAACGCCAGAAGGTATTTTTCATGGTTGACACTGCACATCTCAGCACCGACCTTGCCGCGGAACTGCGGGCCGATGTCCGCCGCGTCTCCACGCTTCTCGGAGAGTCATTGGTCCGCCAGCACGGCCCCGAGTTGCTCCAGCTCGTCGAGCAGGTGCGCCTGCTCACCAAGGAATCCAAGGAAGCCGCCCGCGGCGGCGCCGACGCCACAGGCCCGTGGAGCGCGCACGACGTCGTCGCCCAGGTCCGCGAGTTGCTCGCCTCATTGCCTCTTGAGGAAGCCACTGAGCTGGTCCGTGCCTTCGCCTTCTATTTCCACCTCGCCAACGCCGCCGAGCAAGTGCACCGTGTCCGCGGACTGCGCACCCGCCAGGAAAAGGACGGCTGGTTGGCCAAAGCCGTGGCCGAGATCGCCGATGAGGCCGGAACCCAGGCCCTGCAGGACGTCGTCAATGAGCTGGACGTTCGTCCTATTTTCACCGCGCACCCCACCGAAGCCTCGCGGCGTTCGGTGCTGGACAAGATCCGTAAACTCTCGGACGTCCTGGCCGAATCCACCGTTGAGGGCACGGCCGCCCGCCGTCGGCAGGACCGCCAGCTCGCCGAGATCATCGACCAGATGTGGCAGACCGACGAACTCCGCCAAGTCCGCCCCACTCCCGTGGACGAGGCCCGCAACGCCATCTACTACCTGAGCAGCATCCTGACCGATGCCATGCCGGAAATGCTCACGGACCTTTCAGAGCTGCTGGGGGAGCACGGCGTCGTGCTGCCAGCGCACAACGCCCCCATCCGCTTCGGTTCCTGGATCGGCGGAGACCGCGACGGCAACCCGAACGTCACCGCTTCGGTCACGCGCGAAATCCTGCAGCTGCAGAACCAGCACGCCGTGCGGATCAGCATCTCGATGATCGACGAACTGATCTCCATCCTCTCCAACTCCACAGCCTTGGTGGACGCGGAAAAGGATCTCCTGGACTCGATCGCCGTCGACCTCAAGAACCTGCCCGGCCTGGACAAGCGCATCCTGGAGCTGAACGCGCAGGAGCCCTACCGCCTCAAGCTGACCTGCATCAAGGCCAAGCTCATCAACACGGGCCGCCGCGTGTCCGCATCCAGCCACCACGAACCCGGCCGCGACTACGCTTCCACGTCCGAGTTGCTGGCCGAACTCGAACTGCTGGAGGCCTCGCTGCGGAAACACTCGGCCGTGCTCGTGGCCGACGGCGCCCTGGCCCGGGTCCGCCGGGCGATCGCTTCCTTCGGGCTGCACTTGGCGACCCTCGACATCCGTGAGCATGCCGACTACCACCACGACGCCGTCGGGCAGTTGGTGGACCGGATCGGCGTCGGAACTCCCTACGGCGAGTTGAGCCGCGCCGAACGCTTCGAGCGGCTGAGCGCGGAGCTGGCTTCGCGCCGCCCGCTGTCCGGCCACCCCATCAAGCTCGACGGCGACGGCGACCGCACCTACGACGTCTTCCGCAGCATCCGCCACGCCCTCCAGACGTACGGGCCCGACGTCGTCGAAACCTACATCATCTCCATGACGCGCGGCGCGGACGATGTCCTGGCTGCCGCTGTGCTGGCCCGCGAAGCCGGGTTGATCGATCTCTTCGGTGCGGCTCCTTACGCCAAGATCGGCTTCGCTCCGCTCCTGGAAACCGTGGAAGAGCTGCGTGCTTCGGCCGAAATCGTTGACTTGCTGCTCTCTGACCCGTCGTATCGTGAGCTGGTACGGCTGCGTGGCGATGTCCAGGAGATCATGCTCGGCTACTCGGACTCCAACAAGGAATCCGGTGTCATGACCAGCCAGTGGGAGATCCACAAGACCCAACGCAAGCTACGCGACGTCGCCGCCAAGCATGGCGTCAACGTCCGTTTGTTCCATGGCCGCGGCGGTTCCGTAGGCCGTGGTGGCGGACCGACCTACGATGCCATCATGGCCCAGCCCAATGGAGTGCTTGAAGGCGCCATCAAGTTCACCGAGCAGGGCGAAGTCATCTCGGACAAGTACTCCTTGCCGGAGCTCGCCCGCGAAAACCTTGAGCTCTCCCTGGCGGCCGTGATGCAGGGTTCCGCGCTGCACCGCACCCCGCGCACCTCCGACGACGAGCGCGAGCGCTACGGACACGTCATGGAGATTATTTCCGACGCCGCGTTTGCCCAGTACCGTTCCCTGATCGACGATCCGGACCTGCCGGCGTACTTCCTTGCCTCGACGCCGGTGGAGCAACTCGGATCCCTGAACATCGGCTCGCGGCCCTCCAAGCGGCCGGATTCCGGTGCGGGACTGGGCGGGTTGCGGGCCATTCCGTGGGTCTTCGGTTGGACGCAGTCCCGGCAGATCGTTCCGGGTTGGTTCGGCGTTGGCTCAGGCCTGAAGGCAGCCCGCGAGGCAGGCAACACCGCTGAGCTTGCCGAAATGATGAAGCGCTGGCACTTCTTCCAGTCCGTGATTTCCAATGTGGAGATGACCCTGGCCAAGACGGACATGGACATCGCCGGGCACTACGTGTCTTCGCTGGTTCCGGAAGAGCTGCACCACCTGTTCAAGGCGATCCGTACTGAGTACGATCTCACGGTTGCCGAGGTGGAACTCCTGAGCGGCGAAACCGAGCTCTTGGAAGCCCAGCCGACGCTCAAGCGTTCCCTCGAAATCCGCGACCAATACCTCGACCCCATCAGTTACCTGCAGGTGGAGTTGTTGCGCCGCGTCCGTGAAGCTTCCATTTCCGGTGCCGAGATCGACGAACGCCTCCAGCGGGCCATGCTCATCACCGTCAACGGCGTGGCCGCCGGCCTCCGGAATACGGGATAGCGGCTCCTTCCGTTCCTTCCCTTCCGACCCTCGCTCACTTATGTGGGTCTTTTGGCGCACGCTCGCTCACATCATGTGAGCGAGCGTGCGGCAGGGAGGGCTTGTTTGGGAGCGAGGGTTGCGTCCGTCCGACCCTCGCTCACATCATGTGAGCCGGCGTTTCCGGGGGGAGCGCCACAGGTGAGCGAGCGTTTAGGGTTGAGGGATGCCGTCGTTCCAGACCAAGTTGAAGATCACCGGGCTCAAACCAGGAAACCCGCCGGAGTCGGTAATGGCCGCTGCGCTTGAGGCCCTGGAAACGCGTCATCATGTCGAATCCAATCAGCTCGACATTGTTGGTGGCGTCGCCCAAATCAGCCTCCGCTTCCTCGTGGAGCCGCGCGACTATCCGGGCGAGAACAGCGAGGCCCGCGCGTCGGCAGCCATGATGCGCGACGTCGTCGAACGCGTAGCGCTCACAGGGAACCTTTATGTGCTGCGTCGCAAACGGGGGAAATGGTCGCCGGTTTGAGCCCGACGCCGGGACGCGCCTAAAGGTGCGGCGGCTCGCCCGGCTCGTCCACCGGCGAGCGGTCACCCCGGCGATGCGTGACGATCACGCCCACCACGACGCCAATCAGCAGACCCACGCCGACGCCGATCAGTGAGCTCGCCCAGAACGGAAGCTTCGTCGTCGAGCCCGTAAAGTAACCCAACCCGGTTTGCCATGTGGCCCACAACAGTCCGCCCAAGCCAGCGCAGAGACTGAAGCCGCGGGAGGAAACCTCTGCGATCCCGGAAGCAGCCGACGCAGCCAGCCGCCCGCCGGGGATGAACCGGGCTCCGATGATCGCGCCGTAAGTGGAGGATCGCCCAGCCCTGGCGATCGCCCGGTGGATGCCCTGATGGACTTTGCGGCCCCACGCCCAACGGTCCAGGATGTGTCCCAAGCGACGCTTGAAGAGTTGGAAAACAATCATGTCGCCCAGCCAGGAGGCGACGGCGGCCATCAAACCCACCAACCACAGGTTGACTCGGCCCTCCGCTGCCAGCGCGCCACCGGTGATCACCAACATTTCGGACGGGATGGGCGGGAAGATCGCGTCGCCCACCACCATGGGGATGATCCAGGCATAGATCGCGGCTCCCCAGCCATCGGCGGTGGTGATGTCCATGGGCACAAATTACCGCACTTTGGTGCATCCACCGGAGTGTCGTGCAAGACTGGCGCCATGCGGCTCGAAATCCTGCAAGGTGACATCACCACGCGCGACGTCGACGCTATCGTCAACGCCGCCAACTCGTCATTGATGGGTGGCGGGGGAGTGGACGGCGCGATCCATCGCGCCGCGGGCAGGGAGCTCCTGGCCGCGTGCATGGAGGTGCGCGAACGGTACCCGCACGGGCTGCCCGTGGGCCAAGCCGTGGCTACCCCCGGGTTCAAATTGCCTGCCCGATGGGTGATCCACACAGTTGGCCCCAACCGCCACGCGGGCCAGAACGATCCGGAACTGCTGGCGTCGTGTTTCCGCGAGAGCCTGAAAGTGGCAGCGTCCCTCGGAGCGAGTTCCGTTGCGTTCCCCGCGATCAGCGCGGGGGTCTACGGCTGGGACGCGCGCGAGGTCGCCGCGGTAGCGCTCGACGCCGTCAGCTGGATCGACGTCGAAAGCTCCAGCGGGCTGGAACTCGTCGAATTTGTGCTGTTCAGTACGGAGACGACCGACGTGTTCCGGAGCGTGTTCGGGGCTTCGGACGGGTGAGGGCGCGCTTTCGCAGCGGCGTCAGACGGACTGCGCCTCAAGCACGTACTTCAACTGCCCTAGCTGTCCGACTTCCGACTCCATGGTCTTGGTGATCATCGAGCCCATGAGCTTCATGAAGCCCTTGGGCTGGAGATCCAAGGCAAACCGAACGGTGGTGCCGCCGTCGGCCTCGTTCAGGGTGAAGGATCCTGTTGGGCGGGCGGGGCCCGCGATGACCTGGAAATCGAGCCGCTTGCCCGGCTCGGCCGCGGTGATCTCGTAATCGCCGGCGATCGTGCGACCACCGGGGCCAGCCATCGTTTGCGAGTACACGGCACCCTTGTTGCCTGCTTCTCCGCTTGCGAGGGCGACATTCTTCACGCCCGGACGCCACAGCTTATTGTTCAGCCCGTCCGCGAGGAAGGCGTAGACGTCGTTTGCGGGGCGGTTGATCGAGACTTCGTTTTCAGCGTGGGCCATGTGGTTCCTTTTCGCGAGACCGAACACCGCCCGCGGTTGTCGGGCCGGCAAAACCGAGCATATACGCCCGGTCCGCTTGGCAACTCGGGAACGCGCCATTTTTCGCCGTCCCCGGATCCTGAACACCCGGGACTGCCCCCGGTTTTGTTGACTCCTTGACCTAGCGAGCTGGTGCTCGTGGAAGGATGTTGACCATGCCGACGG
>NZ_JBYSXD010000085.1:0-6860 GCF_058781865.1 Arthrobacter sp. FW306-1B-F12A | reverse complement strand
ATCAGTCAAAACAGAAGTACGAGACACCCATCAAGCATCCCCGACCACCACTCCAGGATTTAGGAGACACGCCCTAGTCGCGGCACCCATGGCAGGTGGACCGAGCACCCCGGCCCTCGTCCTGGCAGCGGCGTCCACCGGAGCCTCCGGCTTTCTTGCCGGCGGTTACAAAAGTGTCGACGCCCTTGCGCAGGAAGTAGCGGATGTCCGGGCCGCGACAGACCTTTTCGGGGTGAACCTCTTTGCCCCGAACCCCGTCCCTGTCCACCGCCAGGCCTTCATCGAGTATGCGCAAGCACTCACCAAGGAAGCATCCCGCTTTGGACTCGACTTGAGCAACGTGGAGCCCAAAGAGGACGACGATGAGTGGAATTCCAAAGTCGAGTTCCTCATTGACAATCCAGTGCCCGTTGTCAGCTTCACGTTCGGCCTGCCCACCGCTGATGTAGTAGAGCGACTTCAAACAGCCGGCACCCGGGTCTTCCAGACCGTCACCAATCCAGACGAAGCCGGGCGAGCGCAGGCCCTTGGGGTCGACGGACTCGTCGTCCAGTCCTACCGCGCGGGCGGACATTCAGGGACATTCACGCCGCAAACTCCCGTCAAGGACGTCCCCTTGCCGGGGCTCCTGGCCGGCATCCGTTCAAAAGTCCGCCTCCCCCTGTGGGCCGCGGGCGGGCTGTCAACACATGAAGGAATCAGGCAAGTACTTGCCGCGGGGGCCGAAGCCGCCGTCGTCGGGACCGTTCTGCTCCGAACTCCGGAAAGCGGTGCCTCCGCAGCTTACAAGGACGCACTTGCCGATCCGGCCCGAACAGAGACGCTGCTGACGACTGCCTTCTCCGGACGACCGGCCCGCGCATTGCGCAATGGTTTCGTTAACCGGTTCCACGCCCTGGCACCGGCAGGCTACCCGGCGTTGCACCACCTGACGAGCCCGATGCGTAAAGCAGCCGCGGCAGCCGGGGACGCGGACGGCATCAACATCTGGGCGGGCACCGGATACCGCGATGCCACGACCGATCCGGCTGCAACTATCCTCAGCCGGCTTGCCGGAAAGAACCCCGCTCTGTCGTCCTGACACCTAGAGACACATCGTCCCGGGTCACTTGTCGAAAAAGGAGTTCGGCAAGTGACCCGGGACGATAACCTGCGCCGGGGTATCAGTCAGGGGTGATGCTCCAGCGTTACAAGCGGGGGAAGTGTGGCAATCACATCGCTATCGGACCGGCAATGGAGACAAGTCGTGCGGAAAGCGCAGGCACATGGCAGCTGCGGCCAGCGCGGCGGCAAAGACCAGGATGCTTCCCAAGATCATTGCTTGGCCGTATCCGCTGGCCAGGAGGGGCGCGGCCAATATCGGACCGAGGATCTGGCCGACACTGTATCCGGCGGTCAAAAGCCCCACGGCACGCGGCGTTTGCAGGTGGTCGCCGATCGCCAGGGCCAAGGAACTCACTCCCATGAAAGTGGCACCAAAAAGACCTGCCGCAATGAGCGAAACCACAGTTCCACCGAAAAATGCCGGCAGTGCGATACCAACGGCCTGGACGGCCAATGAGACGAATAGCAAGGTGGGACGCGTCCATCTGCGCGCCAACCAGGTCCACAGCACCGACGATGGGATCGCCGCGAGACCGACCACGATCCATACACTTGACCCGATCGACTCCGAAGCACCGGATTGGACAGCCGCAACAAGGAACGTACCGGCAATAATGTAGCCAACACCCTCCAAGGTGTAGCTGGTCCAGAGAGCAGCGAACCATTTCCCTGTCCGCCGTCGTGTCTTCGAGATTGTCTCCACGGTGCCGGGGCTTGCGGCCGGGAGCCTCCATGCGGCTGCCGCGAGCAGGGCGGTTGCAGCTGCGCTGATCAACCACGTCATCTGCCAGGTCGCTGCCGTGCGGATGATGGCAATCATGATGCCGGATAGCAGTATTCCTGCGCCTACCCCGCCAAACCCCCAGCCTGCCAGGTGCCGGGTCTTGGTCGCCAGACCTGTCAGCATCGATGAAACCGCGACGACGAAAACAATCGAACTTGCAGCACCTGCCACCAGCCGAAGGGCAAACCACAAGCTGCTGGACTCTGTCGCAGGCATCAGGGCAAGCGAAGCGATCAAGATCAGCAAAGACAACCGGACTGCAACTGCGGACCGGGAAACGCGGGGTATGCCGATCCCGATGAGCGCACCCAGGAGATAGCCAATGTAGTTCGCGGATGCCAGGTCAGCGCCCGTCTGGGCTGTCACCCCTGCTTGTGCCTGCATCAAGGGAAGAATGGGCGTAAAGACAAAGCGCCCGATGCCCATGGCAGCGGCAAGGGCGCAGGCCGCTTGCATCACAAGCCACAACTGTGAATGCTCCCTGCTGTTGGACTGGTGGCGGCGGACTGGGGTTTGTTCGCTGTTAAGCATGCTTTTCACGCTATGGCCCCACGGCATTGCCGTGAAATGCCGAAAAGTATCCACTCATGCCTCAAGGACATGAATCCGGGAGCCGAATCTGCCGCAGGGTTTGGGTGCCGTAGCAGTGGCCTGTGGAACAAGGGGCGAAATTGCGGTGAGGGAATGTCCATTCGTGCTCCTGCGGGACGGACCGGATCCTAGCGAGGGACCAGCGATGCAACTTGGGACTGGGCCGGCCCTGCTCGTTCGCTGTCATCCGCCTGCTGATCCGGCGGATCTCCCCGCACTACTGCAACACCTTCGAGGAGGCCGAAGATTCGCCGACGCACGGGCCTCCATCAAAGCTTGATCTGCGCGCGCTTCATGCAATGTTGCACCGTAAGTGCACTATACTGCATTCATGGATTCGAACGCAGAGGTCTTGGCGCGCGCCATCGGCGCGCGGGTGAAGCACGAGCGGAACGCCCACGGGTGGACGCTCGATCAGCTCGCCGAGGGCGCGGGCGTGAGCCGGCGCATGGTCGTCAACGTCGAGCAGGGATCGGTGAACCCGAGCGTCGGCATGCTGCTGCGGCTCTCCGACGCGCTCGGAGTGGGACTGCCCGCCCTCGTCGAGCCACCGGCCGCGAAGACGGCGAAGGTGACTCGGAGCGGCGACGGCGCGGCGCTGTGGACCGGGGCGCACGGCGGACGCGGCGTGCTCGTGGCTGGCACCGAGCCGCCGAACGTGGTCGAGCTGTGGGACTGGACGCTCGGGCCGGGCGACCGCCACGAGAGCGAGGCTCACGCAGCCGGCACTCGGGAGCTGCTCCAGGTCCTGCAGGGCTCGATCACCGTAGAGGTCGCCGGGCGGTCCCATGCGCTCGACACCGGGGACGCGCTGGCGTTCTTCGGCGACGCCGATCATTCCTATTCCAATCCGAACGACGCCCCGGCCCGGTTCACGCTCTGCGTCTACGAACCGGGCGTGGGGCACGCACACAGATCGGAGGCCACCGATGCCTGAGACCCTGTCCCCGGAAGCGTTCCTCGCCGCCTGCGCGGTCGACCCCGCCGTGCACGAACTGCGACCGGACTACCGCGCCCTCCTCTTCGTCATCGAAGGGCTCGACCTGAAGGCGGTCCCCTCGTCGGCCGACGAGCTGATTGGCCGGGCGGAGGCCCGGGCCCGGGAGTTGCTCGCCGGCTCGCCCGTGGACGAGCAGCCGCACATCGCGGCGTGGCGGGAGGCGTACCGGTCGTTCGGCGCGAAGCCGCAGCGCACCCGCAACAGCCTCGAGGCCCTCACACGCCGCGCCGAGGGCGGCCTGCCGAGGGTCAATGCGCTCACGGACGTCTACAACGCAATCTCGGTGCTGCACCAGATCCCCCTCGGCGGCGAAGACTTCGACCTCTACGAGGGTCCGGCCCGGCTGGTGCGCGCCACCGGGGATGAGCACTTCGACGCCGTCGCCGGGGGCGAGACGGTCGTCGAGCATCCCGAGGCGGGCGAGGTCGTCTGGCGCGACGACAACGGCGTGACCTGCCGCCGCTGGAACTGGAGGCAGGGCCGCCGCACCGGGCTTTCCGACAGCACACGGACGGCGTTCTTCATCATGGACGCCCTCGTTCCTTTGACGGACGAGGAGCTGATCTCCGCCGGCAACGCCCTGGTAGAAGCGCTCTCGGCCATCGGCCACGAGGTCCACGCATCCCGGCGATTCATCGGGGCCCCGTGACCGCGCGCAACGACGTCGCCCGGATCCCGCCGTGGGCGCTAGCGGTCGTGGCGATGCTCTCGGTTCAGCTATCCAACGCCCTGTCGGTGCCGGTGATCGAGCAGGTCGGCCCAGCGGGCGCGGCCTGGCTGCGCATGTGCTTCGGCGTGCTCTTCCTCTGGGTCATCGCGCGGCCAGCCATCCGCTCGCTGCGCCGCGGGGACGTCCCCGCGCTGCTGGCGCTGGGAGTGGTGACCGGCTTCATGACCACGTTCTTCCTCGCCGCCGTCGAGCGCATCCCGCTCGGGACGGCCGTGGCGATCGAGTTCCTCGGACCGCTGACCGTAGCGGGCCTGATGAGCAGGCAGCGCAAGGCCCTTGCCTGGCCCGGCCTGGCGTTCGCCGGCGTGGTGCTGCTGACCGAGCCCTGGAGCGGGAGCATCGACCTCGTCGGCGTCGGCTTCGCCCTGGCCGCCGGCATCTGCTGGGGCCTGTACAACCTGCTCACCCAGCATGTCGGCGACCGGTTCTCCGGCATCAGCGGCCTCTCGCTCACGATCCCGGTTGCGGCCCTGGCCACGCTGCCGGTCGGGCTGCCGCAGGTCGTCGGCGGCGATTTCACCTGGTGGGTGCTGCCCGCTGCCGCGGGGATCGCTCTGATCACCCCGGTGATCGCGTTCGGCCTGGAAATGCTGGCGCTTCGACGCATGACCCACACCGCCTTCGGCACCCTGCTGTCGATCGAGCCCGCTTTCGGCGTCCTCATCGGGCTGCTCGTGCTGGCCCAGACGCCCACCGCGCTGCAGGTCGGCGGGATCGCGATTGTCGTCGCCGCCGGCGCGGCCGCCCAGCGCGGTGGTAGACGCACCATCGAGCCCGTCCTCGCCGCCGACCTGCACGCTTCGGCGACGAAGGAGACCCCATGACCAGCGAACTAGGACGCGCCGCCAAGCCGAAGTACACCTCGACGTTCATCTTCGAGGTCGGCGAGCTCGACGACGACTTCCACTAGACGCGGAGGTCTACTGGGCCGACACGGGCTCCGTGCGCCCGTTCCTCGGCATGGAGACCAACCGGATCGCCAAGGGCCGTTACGACGAATTGCTCGGCGAGTACCGGGTCGTCATCTCCGAAGTGAAGTCCGGGCCTCGGCCTCGAGCGGCGACCCGAACCGCCTGAAGGACGGCATCGGCCTACCGGACATGCGATACTCTCTCTGCAATCTCCGCGGCCGCATTCTTCGTCGATAGATACTGGCTCTCGGCGCCAGTTGGGACCGAATCCGGGGGCGTCTTTTGAAGACGCACTCTCGGAGAGAGTATTGGTGACAATGGCATCCTTGCCGTCACCGAGCGATCAATGTAGCTGTCCACAGGCAAAGGATCGCCCTGTACCTCCTCAGGCGTGGGGACCAAGCCGTTCTTGCCTGAGCTGGCCGATCGCGACTAAGCCAGCGCTTCTTTTGGCGGGCCCTATGCAGAACGGATCCTTGGCTGTTCCTGGTCCGGAACGCCACCCTGAACGGGGGGTGATTCGACATTCGAGGCAAGAACGGATGTGTCATTGCCTCGAGCGAAAACTCGGAGTGGTACAACAAGGGATACAAACAATACTTTCGAGATCGGGAACCGCATGCGTAAGCGCGCCCTAGCACTCTGGCTCTCCCTGCCTACCCTTCTGGCAGGCTGCGCTGGTGGAAGTCCGACGGCGCAGCCCGCCGTCACCGTTACTCAGACGGTGACGGTCACTGCAGCGCCAAGTCCATCACCTACACCGACACCGACACGGTCGGGGCCCCTGCCGCTAGGAACCACGGCCCAACTTCCAAGCGGCGGCAGCGTTACGGTATTTGAACACCGAAAAGGCGTTGAACCGCAAGACGTGAACCAAGAGGCCATCGACATTCAAGTCTGTATTCCCACCCAGACTTCGAGCTCCCCCGCTACGATCTATCAGCGTTTCTGGTCGCTTCGAGACGCCGCCAACCGCACCTACACCCCGGCCAGCGCAACCTGGCAGCATCCGGGAGCGGTTCCGGGGTTCTGGCCACCGGAACAGCAAGTTAAGGCCGGAGACTGCTACCGGGCCTGGGTCATCATCGAGGGCTCAAACACCACACCAATGACCTCTGCACGGTACTCAAACGACTCAACAGGCGTCATTTTGGACTGGGCACTCCCCCAGTAGTTCACGAGTCGCCCCACCGCCAGTTTGTGGGGCGACTCAGGCGCCGGTGATACAGACGCGTGAGCGCCATCAGCTAATGCGATTTCCGGGGCCGCGCGGCAAGCGCGGGATTGCAAGCAGTCCCGACCCAACCAAACCATCGACTGCGTCTGCACAAGTAGCGGCCGTCCAGACACCTTCGGACCAGAAAGACAGAACGGCCGTGTGGCGACCGATCCACTGCCAGCCCATCGGGGCACCAACGGAGATCGCAGCCTCCCCGCCCGCCACATCAATCCACAGACTACGTCTCGTCTACCGACGCGACTAGCAGTGGGCTTGCATACACCCTGCCTATGAAAAAAGTCAAGCTTTGTCAACAGTCAGGGGCCAAATAGGCCCCTGACCTGCGACAACACTGTGCCCGAGGTGGGACTCGAACCGCATTCCGGGCCTTGGAAACACTGGGAAGTGCAGAAAACATAGCCAATCCGGGCCAAACCGGCGGCGGTACGGCCCAATCCGACCGATATACGACCCAGTCCGACAGCAAAAGTGTTGACACTGTCAACAGCCCGCATCCGCCC